>CALHIA010000097.1 GCA_938030585.1 uncultured Candidatus Saccharibacteria bacterium
TGAATCAAAAATTCCTCAAAGAAATTGAGAAAGGTGGTGTGGTGGTTTCGGGTACTTCACCAGACGGAAAATTGGTGGAATTCATCGAGGCTCCGGGGAAGAAATTCTTTGTGGGAACACAAGCGCATCCAGAGCTGAAATCGAGACCTTTACGTGTACATCCATTATTTATGGAGTTTGTAAAAAGCTTAAAATAAAAAACTTAAAGTTCAAAAAATAAGTTTTAAAATAGCAGTTTAAGGGCTGCTATTTTTTTCTGTAACCTGGGAAACTACGATTGAGATTCTATGGAATTTTTGTATTTTTTCGAAAAATGTTGTGTAATTAAAATTGTGATAAAATAGAGATATGGAAGAAATTCAAAATACCCTAAAAAAGACGATCGTCGAGCTATACGCCGTAGAAGTGGATGTAGTTTTGACGCCTGCGCCAGAGAATACTGGCTGTGATTTCGCAACGAACGTGGCGATGTTGCTAGCAAAAACTTTAAAGAAGAATCCGATGGAAATTGCTGAGGAACTCGTGCGTGGACTCGGCGAGACGGATTTGGAAGTGGAAATCGCACGGCCAGGGTTTTTGAATTTCAAATTAAGTAATAAAAATCTTCTGAAAAATATTGATAAGTTCGAAAAAGATTTTACGAAAAATATATCATCAGACGCATATTCTGGACAGACGGTGATTTGTGAATTTTCGGATCCAAATCCATTCAAGGTGCTCCATGTCGGCCATCTTTATACTTCGATTGTGGGGGAAGCGATTTCACGCGTGATTGAATATGCTGGTGGTAAAGTGGTGCGTGCGAATTTTGGTGGGGATATCGGTTTACATGTGGCTAGAAATATGTATGGTATGCTGCGTAAAATTGACCAAATTCCGACGGATTTATCACCGGAAAAAGTGGCAGATTTACTGGCAGAATGTTATGTGTTTGGTACCAGAGCGGATGAGGATGATGCAGAGGCACACGCGGAAATCGTGAAATTAAATAAGATGATTTTCGAAATCGCGGAAGCAGGCGAAGGTGCTGATTATAGCGGAGACCCAGAGCGCGCCAGAGTAGCGGAACTTTATTTCTGGGGTCGCAAGAACAGTTATCAATATTTTGAAAATTTCTACAAGCGCTTGCAGGTGAAATTTGATAAATATTACCCTGAATCGACGGTGGCGAAGACTGGTTTGGAAACCGTGCGCAGGGAACTAAAAAACGGCGTGTATGAAATGTCGGATGGGGCAGTAGTTTACCGTGGCGATAAGCATGGACTTCATACCAGGGTATTTATTAATAATAATGGCCTGCCAACTTACGAAGCCAAAGATACAGGTTTGATTTTTGAGAAATATAAAGATTTTCACTTTGATAAATCGATTATTATTACCGGTAACGACATTATTGAATACATGAAAGTGGTGCTCTCGGCGATTTCGCAATATGCGCCGGAACTTTCGAGTAGGACTTTGCACATTACGCACGGCCAAGTGAAATTGCCAGGTAACGAAAAAATGTCTTCGAGAAAAGGAAACTTCTTACGTGCGATTGATGTGATTGAAATGGTGCGCGAGGCGATGGAAAAATCGAGTGATGAGAAAGTTTTGATGGGGGCTTTGAAGTATGCACTCGCTAAATATAAAATTGGTGGAGATATCATATTTGATATAAAAGAGTCAGTTTCGATGACGGGGAATTCCGGTCCATATCTGCAATATTCGGCAGTGCGTGCGAAGAAAATTTTGGGAAAAATTTTCAGTGGTCGCATTAGTGGGGAATTAAATAAAGTTGAATCGGAGGCTGAGGCTTTAATTTTAGAAAATGATTCGGCGGAAAAAGAAGAAAAATACCTAGCAGATATTTCGATTTACGAACGTAATTTGATGAAAAAATTGATGCAGTATCCGGATGTTCTGAAGGAAACGGTGCGTGAACTTTTGCCAAATAAGATTTGTACTTATCTTTATGAATTAGCGCAAGAATTTAGTCGTTTTTATGAACATGTGCAGGTGGCGGGGTCAGAATTCGAATTAGAACGAGGCAAAATTATTTTGGTTTACCTAAAAGTTTTGACTCACGGTTTGAATTTACTAGGAATTGAAGTGCCGGAGCAAATGTAATGCCAAAAAAAGCGAAATTACTTTGGATGGACCTGGAAATGACAGGTTTGGATCCGGAAAAAGATAAAATTTTGGAAGTGGCAGTAATTGCGACGGATTGGGAACTTACTCCAATGGCGCAAATGACAGCGACGGTGAAAGTTTCGGAAAAATTGATCAAAGAACGCATGGTGGGGGAGTTTTGGGAAAAACACGAAGAAACTTATCAAAAACTTTGTGAACAAAACAAGGCTGGACTTTCAGTGAATGAGGTGGAAGAGATGCTATTAAAATTCATCGATGATCATTTCGGTGATGAAGTATATTTAGCAGGAAATTCGATTCATCAGGATAAAAGATTTATCGTAAAAGAGTGGCCGAAATTGAATGAACGTTTGCATTATCGCATGCTTGATGTGTCAGCGTTTAAATTGTATTTCGAAAATGTAATGAAGAAAAAATTTACCAAAAGGGAAATGCATTTGGCGCTCGATGATATTTTGGGGTCGATTGAAGAATTAAAATATTATAGTAAATATATAAAGAAATAAGATGTTTGAGATAGAAAAAGTTAGCGGAATTGGTGAATATAAAAAAGAAAAATTTTTGGATATTCACGCGGATACGAAAAATCCGAATTTAGAAGAGTATATTTATTTGGCACCGAATGGAAAAGTATTCCTAGTAGAACGCAAAAATACTTTGGAAGTACGCTCAGATCGAAATCTTTCGAAGTTATTAAAAGAAGAATTCGAATCGGTGATGACTTCGCGCTATTTCGGCGTGGGGGGAGTAGAAATTGTGCTGAGTGGCCAAGTGGAAGAAGATAAAATCGGGGATTTGGTGCGACTCAGTTATAATCTGACTAAGGAAATGGCGGATTAAAATTCGAGGATAATAAAAATATGTCGAGAGGCCTATTTTTTATTTAAAATAATTTGCCAGAACATTAAATTTTCCATATAATGAGCCTATGAAAAAAGAATTGAAAAAACTCAAAAAGAATGTCGAAAAAGTGAGCAAATCGAACTTTATGACAGAATTTAAGGAATTCATCAATCGCGGTAATGTGCTCGACCTTGCGGTCGGTGTGATTATCGGTGGTGCATTCCAGAAAATTATTTCATCATTAGTAAATGATATTATCATGCCAGTGGTGAGCTTGATTGTCGGTGGAGTGGATTTTCGCAATTTGGAAATTACCATTCCAAACTTCTTCGGTCAGAACTCTGCGGCACATATCAACTATGGTAGTTTCTTGCAGAATATGGTGGATTTTATTATCATCGCTTTCTGTGTGTTTGTTTTCGTCAAGTTGGTAAATAAATTCTCCAGGAACTTTAAGAAGGAAGAAGAGGAAAAAGCCGAGCCAACTACCGATGAACAAATTCTCGAAGTCTTGAAAGATATTCGCAAGCATCAAAAATAATCGAAGTCTTGAAAGATATTTGTAAGCACCAGAAATAATTTGAAATAAAAATAGGTCGCGATGAGCGACTTATTTTTATGTCGTGACTTATGAGTTTTACGAGATGGTTTCTTAAGTTTTATGAAATGGATTTTGGAAAAAATTTTTTGTAATTTTAGATAGCGGAAGATTTGAAATTTTCGTATTGGGACTTAATATTTTCGAGGTTTTTGACGCGCTCGACAGTATTAGCTTTGACTTTTTGATTGGTAGTGCGAGTCTCGGCTTCGGTTTGATAATTAATTAAATAAGCTAGAAGTAGGGGGAATTCGCGAAGGGCAAAACGATCGAGGCGAGCGGAGATGCGGCCATTTTCGAATTGTTCAGCGATTTTGGCGACGGTTTCTTTTTGGGTAGTAGCAAGATTAGATTCGTCGTAAGTAGATTCTAATTCAGGAATACCAAATTCAGAGTTCAGAAGATTTTTTTCATTCAATTCAAGTTCGGCAAGTACGGCTTGAAGCGAGGCAGTAATACCGCGAACATCGGAGGATTGCATATAATCCTTATATTTGTCGATAAGTTCCTCATTCATATATTTGGCAAGATAGAAGCTTGAAACTAAATTATCGCGATCGCGATTTTCGACGATTTTTTTAGTGCCAGAAAAGACACTGAAAAGAATTAAGATGAAAATAGCCCCGAGAGCGATAGAAATATTGCGCAGGGTAAGATAAGGTATGATTTTATCGAGAAAACCAAAAGGAGAACTCTTTTTGCCTGAATTCGGCTTGGAAGAATTAGAGGCGATTTGTTGAAGATAAGCCATATTGTCCATGCTTTAATTATAGCATAGAGGTTTGTTATAATTGAGTTATGCAAGATGCGAAGGAGGAAATTCGAGCCAGGCTGCCGATTGAAGATGTAGTATCGGAATATATTGAGCTGAAGCGAAGTGGTGCGACCCTGAAAGGTCACTCGCCGTGGGGTGTGGATAAAACGCCTTCGTTTATGGTGTCGCCAGATAAGGGAATTTGGCACGACTTTTCGGCGAATAAAGGTGGGGATATTTTCTCGTTTGTGATGGAGGTAGAGGGGATTAGTTTTCCGGAAGCTTTGGAAAAATTAGCGGCGAAAGCAGGGGTGGAGCTAAAAAAATATTCGAGCGGAGATGTGCAAGTATCGCGTACGAAGATGAAAATGCGAGAAATTTTGGAACTCGCGACGAAATTCTATCAGGCGTGCTTAGTGAAAAATGAAAAAATTCGAGATTACGCGTTTTATCAGAGAAACTTGGATCGTAATTCAATCTTGAATTTTCGGATTGGTTATGCGCCGAGCGGGAAAGATTTTTTGGTAAATTTTTTGAAAAAACGTGGCTACAAAGAAGCAGAGATTAAAGAAGCGGGTCTGATGAATCGATTCGGTGGAGATTTTTTCCGTGGTAGGATGATGATTCCGTTTATCGATGCAAGTTCCGATAATGTGATTGGTTTTACGGGGCGAATTACGGAAGCCGGTGAGCCAAAATATTTGAACACTTCGGAAACTTTGCTGTTTAATAAGGGTCGATTTATTTTTGGGTTGAATTTGGCAAAAAAAGCAATCAGGGAAAATGGTTTTTGTGTGATCGTGGAAGGAAATATGGATGTGATTTCGTCGCATCAGGCAGGGGTACAGGAGGCGGTGGCGACTTCGGGTACAGCAATGACGGAAAATCATTTGAAGATTTTATCGCGATTAACTTCAGATATTCGTTTGGCCTATGATGGCGATGCGGCAGGAGTGGCGGCGACGGAGCGAGCGATTTTGATGGCAAGTAAATTAGGGATTTCTTTGTCAGTGGTATCGGATTATGGTAAGGCGAAAGATCCGGATGAATTAATTCGTTCGGCGCCAGAAAAATGGCGTGAATGTGTAATGAAACCAGTGCCAGCGATTGACTGGGTGTTGGGCAAATATGAAATTAAATATAACTTACGTACCGGAATGGGGAAGAAGCAATATTCGGATCTGGCAATGAAATTAATTGTGGAGATTCAGGATCCGGTGGAGCGCAAACATTATGAGCAGATGGTGGCGCGAAAATTGGAAGTGACGGTGGAGGACCTGAAAGAGAAAAAGGTGCAAGTGGAAACTGTGAGGCTTAAGCCAGTGAAAGAAGTGAACGAGGCGACAAGCCCGAGTATTTTGAAGGTGCTAGAAAATGATTTACTGGCGATTTTGGTTTACGGGGGAACAGCAGGAGCGGAAATTGATTTGGAAATTCCAACCGATGAAGTAAAACTGGAAGAATTGTCGCTGATTTTTGAGGAAAAATTTGCGAAAAAAGGTGAAACAGAACTTTTGAAATTAAGTCAGGAACTGCGTCAACGTTACGAGGTAGAACGAAATAAAGAAAAAAAGAAACAGTTAATTCAGGAACTTGAATCTTGTGAAGATGAAGAGCGAATGACGGAAATTTTGAAGGAAATCGAGCGCTTAGGCTAGGAAAATATGGGGGGATGGGTTTAGATTTTAATGTTAATTTTTGGGGCTGACTGGTTGATTAAGATTAGAATAAGCGTTATACTTAGTCTAATTTGAGGGACTAAAATAACAATGAATCCAAATAAATTAGGTAGTGCGGCTCCAGGAGGTGGGGCGGAAAAAACTGGTAACTTTACAGCGGAGCAAAATCCGGTGAAGAATTTTGAGGTAGAAAAAAATTCAGAAAAGCCAAAAACGGGGGCGGAAATTTTTGAACTGAAGATGCATCAGATTGCGGATCGTCGCGATATGATTGAGCAGATGAAGTTGGATGGAAAACTTGGTTTTGATGATTATAAAACTAAGAAACAGGCACTGGATTTAGTCGAAACTAAATTGACGAAGCTTTATAATATTTATGAAAATCGTGAGGTGAACGAGGCGGAGCGTGAGAAAGAACTGGAGATTCAAAATCGTCACCTCGAAGAGAATAAAGATTCTTTAAGAAAGCTTAGCCAAGACAAAGAACTGCCACGAGGCGAAAAAATGAAGCTAATGGAGAGTTTTTCAGAGCGTCTGGTTGAGAGTTCCGATAAAATAGAAGAAATTAAGAAGGCTCGGGAAATGGATGAGCGAGTCTACCAGTTATTTGGTGGTAAGTCGGGCGAAGCGGCGGCGAAGACCGAGACTGAAGAAAAGGTTGAGAAACAGACTGAGGGGCAGGCTGAGGAAAAGACTGAAAAAGAAATCGAGGGAAAAACCGAAGATAAGTCCGAGGAAAATACCGAGGAAAAGATCGAAAATAAAACTGAGAGTCAGACTGAAGAGAAAACTGAAGGCAAGACTGAAGAGTCTAGTGAAAAATCTGAAGCTCCAGAGAAGAAGCCAACTAGTACTTTTTCTTGGACTGGCAGAGTGGGTGGCCCTATGTTTTATTCTGGGGCGAGTGCTCCAACAGTAAAGGTGAATAAGACGGTCGAGAATAGTACGACCGGAAATGGCACGTCCGAAAACAGTAAGGCTGAAAACAGTACAGCTGGAAATACAACGACTGAAAATAGTACGGCTGGCGGTAAGTCGGGAGAAGGTTCGGCATCGGGGTCGGCTGAGTCGGCTGGGGCTAAAACCGAAGCTCTAAACGTGACACAAAAAGAGGTATTGAAACAAGCAGAGGATAAATTTTTCCAAGAGAATCTGAAAACTCTCGGTGGAGCAATGGCGGCGAATGCCTACAAAGAGATGGATAATCGAAACTTCTTGATGCCATTAAAAAAGCCGGAAGCGAATGACCCAGATCTTGCGTCTTTTGATGAACGAAATAAGTTGCACAGTGAATCAATTGAGAAGATGAAGGCTTTTGAGAAAAAGTTTGATTTGGACCAAATTAAACTTGATGTCGGACGTGCAGTGTATACCGGAAATGTGGGAAAAGAATTTGGAATTGGACTTTATCGTATCGATGTTTCAAGAAATGAACTACAGAAAATTATTGATAGTGAGAGAAGTAGCGAAGAAGAGAGACAAAAAGCCATGAAAGAATTGGAAATGCTCGACCAGGTAAAGGAAGGCTTCTTAGAAAATATTGGCTCGCACGTGGGTGAAAAATATTCTAATGAGGAAATTGCTTCGGTGCCAGAAAATGAAAGGAAGAATGCGAACAGGTATCTTTTCCTTCAGAAGGTTAATGGAATGATGAAGATGCCGCATAATATACTTCTAGCCCACGCACGTATGGCATTAAGTAAGGCTAGTAAAATATTGAAAAAATAAAGAAAGGGGTAAAAACGGAAAATCAAGGGAGAGATTTTGACGTGTTTGATTTTTTGTGATATAAATTGGTGCAATGGGAAAAAATGTCGTGGAAAAAGATAAGAACAAGATTAATGAGGAAGAAGAGCTCCTCAACTCCTTTAGCTTGGACGGTGCGCCAGAGCCAGAATATGATGATTTAGTCTCGGAAGATGATTTGACGGATGAAGATCTCGAGATTACAGCAGAGAACGTAGATCAGTTTGCAGATGACTCAGTGCGTCTGTATTTGCGTGAGATTGGTAAAATTCCACTACTTTCGAATGAGGAAGAAGTAGATTTGGCTTATCGCATCGTGAAAGGTGAGAAAAAAGCCAAAGATAAAATGGTGGAAGCCAATATGCGTCTAGTGGTTTCGATTGCGAAACGTTATTCGGGTCGCGGTTTGGACTTTTTGGATTTGATTCAAGAGGGAAACACGGGGCTTTTGCGTGCGGTAGAGAAGTTTGATCCGGATAAGGGTTTTAAGTTTTCGACTTATGCAACTTGGTGGATTCGCCAAGCGATTACGCGTGCGATTGCTGATCAAGCGAGAACGATTCGTATTCCAGTACATATGGTGGAAACGATTAACAAGGTGCTGCGTGCGACTCGTAAGTTGACCAATGAACTTAATCGTGAACCGACCGTGGAAGAAATTGCCAAAGAAATGGGTATGGAGCCGGAAAAAGTCGACTACGTGATGAAGATTAAGCAAGATATTGCTTCGCTTGATGCGACAGTGGGTCGCGACGGTGATGATGAAGATTCGGTGCTCGGTGATTTTATCGAAGATGAAGGTAGAGTTTCGCCAGAAGATGCTGCGGCAGCACAGATGTTGAAGGAGCAAATTGCGGAAATTCTTTCCAGCCTTTCGGAGCGTGAACAAAAAGTAGTGAAACTACGTTTCGGTATCGGTGGGGGTCGTCCACATACTTTGGAAGAGGTGGGAGCAGAATTCTCAGTGACGCGTGAGCGTATTCGCCAGATTGAAGCGAAGGCGTTATCGAAACTTCGTAAACACAAAGATACGAAAAAACTTCACGAATATTTACACTAAAATAGGGGAGCGGGTGATTTTCGGGCGGGAAACTGTGCGAAAATCACAAGATACGCTATAATGAAAGTAATGAAAAATTTTTGTCAAAAATTATTAAATTTGCTGCCAGTTTTCGCGATTTTTTGCGTGTCGATGGTGGCTTTTTTGCCGGTGACTAGAGTATTCGCGGAGGGGGAAGACTGTGGTGTGCCAACTGCGATTATTAAATGTGGGACTTCGGATAGCGAAGAGGCTTTCTTTTCGATTATCGGTAGCGTAGTGAATATTTTGACCTACGGTGTGGGTGTGGGTGCAGTAGCAGGATTCACCTATGTCGGTTTTCTTTATATGACTTCACAAAATGATCCAGGAAAAATCAAAATAGCAAAAGATCGCGCAATGCAAATTGTGATTGGACTTCTGGTTTATGCTTTGATGTGGGGAATTTTGAACTTCCTATTGCCTGGTGGTATCTACGGCAACGGGAATTAAGATGTCGAAAAAAGCCGATCTGAAACATATTAGAGAACGTTTGGCTGCGCTCGCGGGGACGAGAACGAGAGTGATTTTAGTTTGTAACCGGAAAAGTACGGGTTATAAACGCGTGGAAAAAGAAGTGGTGACAACACTTCGAGAATTCATTTTGCAGCAGAAGGGAATTACTTTTTTGCGCTTCGATGTGGAGTCGCCGACTTTGGAAGAAAATGCGAAGAGACTGGCGAATCTAATTGGGGATGGAGACGTGGTGCTAGTGGCCGGAGGTGACGGTACGGCGGGGATCGGAGTGAACGGGATTATGCAATCTGGCAAGGATGCAAAATTTTATGTGATTCCATACGGAAACTTTAATGATATTATTCAGATTTTACGGTCAAATTCGGGTAAAAAAGTTTTTCCAATTGAAGCTTTGATAGACGGAAAACATTTTCGTTATGCATTGGCGTATTTTACGGTAGGGATGATGGCAGAATCGACGAAAATTTTTGATGATGAAAAAGTACGTAGGAAATTGAGGAAATCGAAATTTAATTTAATCTTTTCTTTGAAGACGCTTTTGATGTGGTTTTTTGTGAATCGTAAAAAAGATTACATTACGATTGATGGTCAAAAATATTCGGATATTCTGGTGGTGAACGGGAAAAACGTGGCGAGATTGATGAAGGGTGGGGAGTATTATTTGGGAGAAACTTTTCTCTATACGGAACAGCGTTTGAATAATTTTTTTGCCATGGTGTTTTTTATGTTGCAAGCGATGTTTAGTGGAATTCCTGGGAAAAAGCTAAAAAATAAGACGATTCACTTTGAAGAAAAACAGAGAATTTTTATTCAATCAGAGGGTGAATATAAAGATTTAGTGGTGCAGGAAATTAGTTTCTTGAAGAGTAAAAAGTCGATTGAAATCCTGTAAGAAAAATTAAAGAATTCTATTTCGCTTATGTTATAATAAGGATATATGAGTCTATTACGTGGTGTGGGCGATTTCTTCGCATTGGATATTGGAACCAACTCAATTCGCATGATTCAATTATCGGGCGACGTTGAGAAGGGTTGGGCACTGGAAAAATTTGCCTATGTGCCGGTGGATAAAAAAATTACGATGGATGATTCGGAACAGGGTCGTAGGAAACTGGCCGAAACAATTTTGGGTGCAAAAAAGCAGGCGGGTATTACTACTAAAAATATCGCAATTGGCTTGCCGGCGCGTAAAACTTACACAGCAATTATTGAGGTGCCAAATGCGCCAGAGAAGGAACTAGCGAAAACCGTTAAGTACGAAGCCGACCAATATATTCCGATGGCAGTGGACGATGCGAAGATTGATTTTGCGGTCTTGGGAGTTTCACCTAATGACAATACGAAGGCAGAAATTTTGATTTCATCCACAGATCGCGCCTACGCCGAAGAAAGACTCGAAGATATTGAAATGTTGGGCTTGAATGTGATTGCTCAGGAACCAGAACCAATTGCGATGGTGAGAGCTTTGGCGCAGATTGGGGTGGAAGATGCGCGGATGATTATCGATTTTGGGGAAAATTCGACAGATCTCGTAGTGATGTATCTAGGGGCACCAAGATTAGTGCGCTCGATTCCAGGTGGACTTTCAGCCTTTATCAAAACCGTAGCGAATGGGCTGTCGATTTCTGAAGCACAAGCGAAACAGTTTATTTTGCAGTATGGACTTTTGCAAGACCAGTTTGAGGGGAAAATTTACCAAACTCTTTTAAGCAATTTGGAAGGTTTTACGATGGAATTAGTGAAGTCGGTGCGTTTCTTCCAGAATAAATACACGGGTGCGCAATTTGGGGGAATTATTCTCTCGGGTTACGCGGGAATCATTCCACTAATGGCAGAATATATCGAAGCGAAGACGGGTATTTCGACGATTCAGGGTAATCCATGGCAATATGTACGCGTCAATGAGCAGCAACAAAAATTACTACTTCCAGTAGCCTCAGAATTCGGAGTGGCGATCGGTCTGGCAGAAAGGAGCAATGACTAATGAAAAAAATCGATTTTAAAACCATGCATCTTTCTGATATTCCTGATGTGATTAAAAGTATTTTTACTGGTGAAACCGATAATGAAATGATGACGGGGCAAACCGGTAAATATGAAATTAACTTGGTGCCTGATATCAAGACGGATATGTTGAAGCTAATGAAGCTACGCAATATGATTGTGTTTGGTTGTGTGGTGGTAATTATTGCTTCATCGGTTTTTACGGCGTTTCTGGCGATTTTCAAGAGTGCTCAGGATTTGACAATTGCAAGTCAGGGAAAGCATATCGAGAATCTTTCGAATACAATTAATCAATATTCGGAATTACCAGATTTCTTAAATATCCAAGATCAATTAGCCAAATTGAAATCGATTAATGATAACCGTTCAGTATTGTCGCGAGTTTTCCCAGTGCTAAAAAATCTTTTTCCAACCAATAAAGACACGATTAAAATTTCGGATTTGAATGTGAATCTTTCGACTTCGACAATCAACTTTGACGCACAAGCAAATGCGGGAGAAGAACCATATATTGATTACCGCGTACTGGAATCATTTAAGAAATCAGTGAATTTAATGAAATATGATTATGGTCGCTACGTGGATGCACAGGGGAATTTGATTCCATCACGTTGTATCGAAGAAACGGATGCGGCGGGTAATATTTTTACCGATAATGGCAATACTTATGCGATTTGGAAGCGTGGTCTAACAGATTGTGATCCTTCACGAAATGATCATCAAAAGAAATCAGCTTTGACTCAGTCAAATAATAATTCGAATGTTTCGAACACAAACTTAAAGAGTGATTTTGGCAAAGTAAAAGCTAAATCAAATGTTTCAGACGACGTCGAACATGTGGAAAATACGGAAAAGAATGGCAATGTAGAAAATAATGGTGATGTAGTCAAGACCGATATTCAGACAATTATTCCAGACGAAAAGATTTGGCGTAGTCCACTATTTGATCTTTGGTATAAGCATGAAAAAATGCGTACGGCGGATGACGGAATTCAAGATACGCTTGATACAAACGCAGAAGTTTCGGAATCAGAAGTGAATGGCGTAAAGACCCGCACGCAAAAAATCAAGAACGTGAAAAATTACATTTATACGCCTTCGATGGGATTGGATGGTAAAATTTTGAGCGTGCCACATTTCGAAAGTAGCTGTATTACTTATAAGGGTGAAAAGAACGGTGATAATGTGAAATGGTCGGCGGAAAATAAATGTAAGATGGTGCCAAACGGCATTCGTGTGACGGATTCTTCGAACGGTCGTGATTCGAGTTCTAATTTAGTTTTGCGCTTCTCGACAATTATTAATGTGGATCCAGAACTTTTCAAGTTTACTAATAAACACATTTTGACATTCGGCCCTTCAGGTCAAAACGTAACCGACTCTTATCTCCAAGTGGAAGGTATGTTCGCAGCACCAGCCAAGGATTGTGCAAAAGATGATGCGGAATGTGTGGGGCAAAAAACTTCAGCAGGAACAAACAATTAAAGAAGGTAAAAATGAGTGAATTAATTTTAACAAAACGCGTACGAATTAATAAAATTAGGCAACAAATTACCTTGATTGTTTTGGCGGCTTCAGTCTGTTTCGGGGTTTGTTTGGTGCTTTCAGTTTACTTCATTAAATACATGAGTTTTAATGGCAAGGTAATTGCGGCGCGAGATACTTCCATCAATAATTATTACCAGACGATTAAGAATGTCGGTATCTGTGAGGACACGGATAAGGATGGTAAATATAACGATAAGGAACTGGCGAAACGCGATCCAAATAA
>CALHIA010000098.1 GCA_938030585.1 uncultured Candidatus Saccharibacteria bacterium
ACGTTCGATACCACGGAGCAAGAGACCAGCGTTGTCACCTGCTTCACCTTCGTTAAGAGTCTTGTGGAAAGCTTCGATACCGGTAACGACAGATTTTTGGGTAGGCTTCAAACCAACGATTTCAACTTCGTCGTTCAATTTGACGATACCTTGTTCGATACGACCAGTAGCAACAGTACCACGACCCTTGATAGAGAAGACATCTTCGATTGGCATCAAGAATGGTTTGTCAAGATCGTGTTCAGGGATGTCAAAGTATTCATCCATAGCCTTGACGAGATCCATAATGCGATCTTCCATTTCGGTGTCACCTTCAAGAGCCTTAAGAGCAGAACCCTTGATGATTGGGGCGTTGTCACCATCGAAACCGTACTTGTTCAAAAGTTCACGAACATCCATTTCAACGAGCTCAACGAGTTCTGGGTCAGCAAGATCCATCTTGTTGAGGAAGACAATGATTTTTGGAACGTTCACCTGGTGAGCGAGAAGTACGTGCTCACGAGTTTGTGGAAGTGGACCATCGTTAGCAGCAACTACGAGGATAGCACCATCAATCTGTGCAGCACCGGTAATCATGTTCTTGATGTAGTCGGCGTGGCCTGGCATATCTACGTGTGCGTAGTGACGTTTTTCTGATTCATACTCCTGGTGAGAAGTAGCGATAGTAATACCACGAGCTTTTTCTTCTGGAGCGTTGTCGATCTGGTCGTAAGCAACTGACTTGTTTACATCAGATGGGAGACGCTTTGCAAGCACGGTGGTAATAGCAGCAGTAAGAGTAGTCTTACCGTGGTCAACGTGACCCATGGTACCAACGTTAATGTGTGGCTTGGAACGGTCGAAATTTGCCATTCTTTATTATTCTCCTTTAATATTTTATTCTCCTTGGCACTAATATTAACCAGCCAAGAAGCTAGATATACTTATATATTAATAGATTTTACAGAATAAGTAAAGAGATAAATCCGGAAAAAAGGCGTCAAATTGACGCCTTGACAGTTAGTTTTTCGATGTTGTAGTAATTTTTACTCAAATGAATAGATTTTAAGTTAATTTAAATTGTAGATTGGTTAATCATTCGGAATCACCCGAGCTGGTGTGGAATACTCACGCTCCATTTCACAACCACATCCGGAATCGTCAAAAATGACATCATCATTATTGATTTTACGGAGCTTTCTAGCTGTTCCCGTGTCAAACTGAAAGTGATAACAATCCTGATCCATTGCCTCCTCCGCCTTAGCGATTCTCTCTTCGATAAGCTTCTTACGTTGATAATACAGAATTGACATCATAGCAAGAAGCGCAGTTAGACCAAGCCAACCACAGATGAAGACACCCATTTTTAGGATAAGAATGACCCGAAAATAATCTAAAATTAGACAGAACAATCCAGATAAAAAACACGCCAATGTAATTAATACTGCGAACATACAATTTCCCCCTTCGCTTTTATAAAGTGCTTACTGATTTTTCCATTTTTTTGAAAAACTAACTTGCATATTTTACCATATTTTTTTATTTTACGCTAGTTTCGAATTCGATTATAGTAAAATTGACTTTTCACTCAAAAAATTGTAGAATATATTTAACTTTTAGGACGCTTAAACCTACGCACATTAAAATGGAGGTGCACGATGAAGAAACAATTCCTGTTTTTGTCACTCGCTCTCGGTTTAGTTGCCTGCAACGCCCAGAGTAAAACCACATTACCGGAGACTTCCGAAATTGAAACCACGGCTAAGGCAGCGGTGGATTATAAGAAAGAGACCGACAATCCATATGAAATGGATGCACAACTGACGGCAGCTGTGGACACTTCTGAATTCGGTGGCGGTGAAGTAGCCGGCCCGATTAAGGATGTCACTCCTGACGTGCTGGAAGCTAGGCGGGCAGCCAGAAACGATTATGGCTTAGCGCCATTACGCGACCCGGACCCTGGTAGAACACGTCCAGGTACATTCCAAATGGTTTCTGAATTTAATATCAGAGAAGTGGAGGACCTGAGAGATCGGCTCGTATCGCAATCTGGCAGTTACATTTCGGATTTTATGGTACCAAGTAACGTAATTCTCTTCCCGAGACATTTAACTCAGAGTATTAGCGGAAATTCCGTACTCGAAATAAATACGGATGCCGGAGAGAATAGCTATTACCACTATCGGAATATTCCGACTTATATCAAGGACGGTACCGATGCGGGATTCCTGGACCCATATCTGAACGGACGTACACCAAACTTTACCGGAGCTGACGGAATTAATTATACGCAGTTCCTGGTGCAGAACCTAGTAGATGAATTTCATACTACTAAGTTAGATCCGATGGAGCCAATTGAACCAGATGAACCGGATACCATTTCTTTTACGGCGGAGTATATGTTAAGGCGCATTAAACAAGAAGCCTCTGAGCCTCTCCCAAACCACCAGAAAAATAACCCAAAGACTTACACTAGATTTGGCGAGTTCGACCTGGTTGGCTATATGCGGGATAATGGTTTTAACCTCAGACTAGCCGATAGCTTCCCAGCACTGGACGTCTATACCTTTATTTGTGAAGCGAATCCGAAATTAATGATTCGATTTGATGCAAATTATGGAGCGGATGGTAAGCAGATAAACGATCTTGGCAATATGGCAGATTTCGAAAAACGTCTGGTACCCTACCGTATTGATTCACGCCGACATATAAGCGGAGTGTTTTATGGTATTGGTGTAAATGGAATTGAAGTCTACTATGTGAAAGATGACCGGCTTTTCCCAAATTCCGGCTACGGAAGAACCGATGCGAGACCGGAAGATTTTTATCACGTGATGCATAAGATGAAGCTCACGGATATTGATCATCAGGGTGGATCATATTTTTCCAATGATGGTAATGTTTTATTACTTTCACCAGAACTTTCAGCTTTCTACGCAGAGATGCAGCTGAAGCGTTTTATCGAAAGCAATCCTAATTATGACCCGTCTAAGGATCAATATCGTGCATTATATTATGTGCGTGAGGATTCGGTGGATCTGATCAAGCGAGTAGTGGAGCGCACTAATGCTCTGGTTGGACACGAGTCTAATCTCAATCGTGATGATTTGTTTGCAGATATTGATGCGAACGTAGTCGTAAGACGAAATTAATCTCCAAAAAAAGAGCCTCGCAGAAATGCGGGGCTTTTTGATTAAAAGAAAATACTCACCATGAGAAGTTTTTTCTAATCACAAGGTTCAACTTGAAAAATCGAAAGATATGGGGGATCAATAGATGCCATACTTAATCTAATGATTAGGTTCAGGATATCCGATTTCTTTCTGTCTAACTCTTTTTGTTCCCTAATAACCGGATCAATTTCACTCTGAATTGATTGTTTAGCGTATCTATTCCTGTTTAATTGCAAGCTACTCATACAGAATAGTACGAATAGTGCAATACCAGATGCAAA
>CALHIA010000099.1 GCA_938030585.1 uncultured Candidatus Saccharibacteria bacterium
TTTCGTGAGCGATATTGATGTTGCGATCAATGGTGAGAGTGCCGTCTATAAACATAGCGAGAGTGTTCATGAGTTTTTCGCCAGTGGTGTTGCTTCTCGCGATAAGGTTGCCGCCGCGATCGAATTGATAGAAATTGGCAGTACTGTTCATGGCGCTGAGACTGGTGTCTCCCTGGTGGTAGAGCTGGGAGAGACCGAGATAGTTTTTCGCGGAAGTTTCATTAGAAGTGAGGCTAGTGATGGTATTGCTAGAATTTCGGATAATGGTATCGCGGAAGCGGGCCTTGAGACGGGCGAGAACAGCGGAGCCGATACGGGAGATGCCGGATTCGCCAGATTTATTACGGTTCGAAACCGTAAGTGGGCTTAAGACAATTTGGTTACTTGCGGAATCTGCGCCACCATTTGGCAAATTGAAATTGTAGTTTTCTTCGTAGCCTTGAATAGCGCCGGTACCAAAGCCGTTAACTTTGCCGGCAGCTAGTGCGCCGAATTCCGTCCAAGAACCGAAAAGTTTAGTGGCAGCAGATGGGTAGGCGCCGAGACCACCACCGACGGCTTTATTGGAAACTGAGGTAATAATAGAACCGTTAGTATAAATTCCGCCACCGAGAACTTGGAAATTTGGCTTCTTGGCAAGTGTGACACAGGAAGCGGCGGAAATGTGATACTGATTATTGCCGCCATTCATCGCAGAGCCACTGGTGTTATTTTCAATGGTGTTTTCGGCTGAATTGTGAGAAGCGGCTGGCCAGATGACGGACCTGGTGCAATATTTTTTACCAAGGCCAGCGCCAGGGAGGTTGTCTGGGATGGTGCGTTCATATAACTCAGTATTATTTTTTTCACCGGAAAAATTACCACTTGTGTTTATGGTTCTTGAAAATTCGTCGACTAGATTACATTGTTCGGTGCCACTACAGATAGTATTACTGGCGCGAGTTTCTTCCTGGAGTTTGGATTCCGGGTAGTTTTCATCGACAATCATCTCGTATACTTTGACAGTTTGGTCAGGATGAGTATGGGTGGCGTATGGGGTTTTAGAGATTAGTGTATTCTCACGAGGGGTGACGCCGTAATTGGCGCTAATGTTGATTTTACTGCCGATGAAGCCGACGCCGCCTTCGGAAGATTCGATATAGCTATGGATGGAAGTGTTGAAATTGTATGGAGTATAGACGGAGGATTTTTTCTCAAGGTAGGTGTCTTGACCGTCGGAATGAGTGGAAACTGTATCGTCAATGTATTTTCTAATATAATAATCTTCTTTTGGCCTACTGCATCCGTTAGGGGTTGGCGTACATTTGGAGCCGGGTACAGGTCTCCTTTTTTTGAGATTTGTCTGATGACCCCACGAACCCAAACTCCCGCCATCTACAGCACTTTCATAGGAATCATTTTGATAATGATTGACTTGTTTATTCTCTTTTTCCCAGGTGGTGTATTCATGATACCAAGCACGAAGATTATTGTAGCGAATACCTTGAGAAATTACAGTGCCAACTTCCGTAGTGCTTCCAGTCTTGGCGGCTGAATCACAACCGGATTGATAATCGAGAAATCCGGGTATTTGGTAGCCAACCGTGAGTTTAGGTGTATTGATTTTATAATAACGAGTATCACAGGAATAGCTAGAAGAGGCTTTTTGGGTAGGAGAAAGTGCGGTGAATCCATAATCTTCAGCGGTGATACCGCTTCCGGTTATTGGTTTTGCGCTACTATTATTGATAGAGTGAATTTGTCCATCATGAACTGGTGAATCACCAAAAAGATAATTATTGTTTCTACCGCCATTCTTTTCGGCGAAAATTTCGAATTGACTAGCCGGTGGAGCCTCGGCGTATTTGACTTGCTGATTTTTGGTTTGCCGCCCAACTTGTTGAACTGGAAAACAAAAAGTTTCATAAAACTGCACGCGATCACCTGGTCTTGCGAGGACGAAATTTTTACCCTTGAGATTTTTCTGCCAGGAATTATGACCTAAGGAGCCAGTGTAGGAATGGTTAATTACGCCAGTATCGGCGCCGGTAGTCCCCTTGTAGTACATACCTTCAACTCCAGAAATTTGACTACAAGTGGTGTTGGTAGCTGTGGCTGGGGGTTCAGGTTTGTTTTTATCGTCATCTTCTTCAATAATAGTGTCTCTAGTGCAGAACCAAGAAAATTCACCGCGATTCCATTTTTCTACTTCGATCGGGTCAGGTTTGCCGTCGCGATCTTCATAGGTATAGTTTCTTCTAACTTCATCGTTTGTTTTGCGACTACCTGCTCCTTGCATAAAATTATAGTTTGCACTGGATTTGTGTTTTAAGTAATTCTTGTAAAATAATGGCAATGCAGCTGCGCCGGTAGCTTTTCTAGAATTTTTATTATAGAAATTGTAAACAAAAATATAGACGCCAGAACTTTTGCCGCAACCATAAACTTCGTTGTCTCCAGCTTTTAGTTTTGTAGGAGAGTTATTGGTTGGGTAGGTTGGATCTGTATTGGTTAAGAATCGCGAGTACGGGATATGATCGCGGTCGTTCTTATCGATACCCATTTTGTCGAAGTTATATAGCACCCAAGAGACACCGGCGTAAGGTTTAAACATGCTATAACAAATCGTACCAGAGCAGTCGCCATTTTTATCTCCAGTACCACCTTCACTTTTGCCTGGTGCTCCAGGTTTTGTCACAGCATGGATGGGTAGAAATTTGACTAAAGAAAATCCTGCAATAAATAAAAATAGTAGAGCCAATAAGCACCCTACTTTATGTTTAATAAAGAAGTTTTTCTGACCCACGACACGTTTCATAATTTTATTTTAGCATAAAAAGAATAGAAAAAACCATCTCATTTTTTTGAGATGGTTTTATATAGAATTCGAAGAAGTGAAGTTAAGAGAATTAGATTGTAGTATTAATGAAATCTGTCATATTAAAATAGAATTCCTGAAGTTTTTTTGCTCTTTCAGCAATTAGATTGGGATTATCGTCGGTATAAATATTATCGATATAGTGACTATGCTGTGCGACTCTATCCATATTAAAACCAGAGATATAT
>CALHIA010000100.1 GCA_938030585.1 uncultured Candidatus Saccharibacteria bacterium
TAGATTGAGATCCTTTTATGGAATACTATACTACAAAAAATAGACCCACTTGAGGTCTATTTTTGGTCGGTCTTTAGTGATTATTGGTGAGGAAGCCCCAGATTTTTTGAAAGAATGGCTTCTCGTTGGCTGGCATTTCGGAAGAGGTATTATTCCCTGGTAGGGCGGCGGTAGAATCAGTGTTGGTCGGAGTAGAAACGGCTTTTTCTTCGTAGGTAGGGCTAACTTGTTCGGCGGTCACTAGTAAACGGTAACGGTCGGATCCGAGTGGCGTACAGGTGATGAGGGTGAGAATCGGTTTACTAGTCGGGTAAACTAATGCGGCCACATCAGTTGGTTCAACGGTTTGTTTCTTCGTCACTTTATAAGTGTAACGAACCGAATTGTAATTGACATAGATGAGGTCATTATCTTGCAGGCGTTCGAGGCCGGAGAAGATAAATTTGTATTGGTTGTTACTGTAAATATCACCGGCGGAGTGGCCAGAAATGACGAGATTTCCGACTTGGCCTGGGAGTGCATCGGCGCCCGGAATCTTAAACTGGGCTACACCATGATTCATTGCGTTATCAATAGTGGCCGTGTCATTAGCAATGTTAAAGTGCGCTGGTACATCGACATTGAGCTTCGGAATGATGAGTTTCGGATCGGCAGTTGGGGCGGCGGTAATGGTCGGATCAATGGCGGTGATTTCGGTATCATTAGAATTTCCGGGAGCGATATAGGCCATAATCGGAGCGAAGATTAGGCGGTTATATTGCAAGAATAGGATGAAAAGTACGGTAAAAACTCCGGCGAAAATCGGGATGAATTTACGGTGTTTTTTAGAGAGCTGGAAGCTACTACTGGCTTTTTTCTGGATGCGTTCTTTTAAAGTAGCTTCGATAGTTTTAACGTGAATTGATTCGAGAGACGGTGGGGTGTCGGTAGATTTGGTTTCGGAAGTTTCCGAATTTTGCTCTGTGGTCTCGAGATTTTTAGGCTTTGGATTTTTGAGATTTTCGAGCAGTCTTTTTTGACTATCGAGAGCTAGTTGACCAATTTGATTACGTTTTTCGTACTGATTATTTAATTCGGTTTTTTCAGTTTCCACATAGGATTTAGCGGCTTTAGCATAATATTCGCTGTAATATTTTTGATAGTAGTTTTGCCAAGCGCTGTGGTAGTTTTGCCAATCCATTTTTTGGTTCATATTGATTGGGGCTTGTTTGAGTGAGCCAATTTCACCGCCAGTAGGTTGAGTTTGGTAATTATATTGTGAATTATTTTGGGTATTTGGCTGGGTGGCGTAGGACTGATTTATGGTGTAATTCCCTGCGATGTTATTTGAACTTGCGGGAGTTTGGCCATTGAAAGTCTGATTAACTGAGCTTTGATTTTGATATGGATTATAACGGTTGATGCCGGTTTGGATTTGATAAGTGCGGCGGAATGGATTGTCCGTGGTAGCGGTTTTTTGTGTG
>CALHIA010000101.1 GCA_938030585.1 uncultured Candidatus Saccharibacteria bacterium
TTTGTCAGGAAAATAGCTCGAGAATCGATCAACTCCGCCAAGAAGCCGATATGGAGCATGAAATGATGAAAAATTGTTTCGATAGCGCTAGTGCAGCTTACTCATATGGTAATAAGGCGGATGCCCCAATGTATTCCAGTGAAGGTCATGCGCATAAGGAACGGCGAGATTATTTGAATGCTGAGGTCGGAAGACTTATTCAGGAAATTAATAGCGCCAAGGCTAATGCTAAATGGCAAACATCCAGTTCGCATAGCAACTCATTTCAGTGCGCTAAAAGTAATTTCGATAATGCCAAAATGATGCATGAATCCGCTGAGGCTGAATTTAAAAGCGCCAAGGCGGAGAGAGATGCTTGCAAGACTGAATTTGATTCTGCCTGAGCGGAATTTGAACGGCTAAAAAATGAGTGTCAAAGAAAGCTTGATGAGATTAAGGCAAATAATCGAAAAGAGCGAGAGCGCATTTTGGATAAGGCTGGAGTTGGCTATCTTAATAGACAAGATGCCAAAATCGTCAAGAAAGCAGATGGAACCACGCAAGTTTATCATGGCGGTCTCGGTTCTGGCGATGGTTTTGGCCATGGCCATGTTGCGCTTAATCAGTCCGGAAAGAAGACTTATAGTCGTGACGCTTTTGAAAAACATGGCAGTCAAAACTATACAGATCGAAAGACTGGTGAAAGGAAGTCGAATGGCGGGTGGACTGAACTTAGTACTGGAACAATTTTTGACAGTGCTGGAAATGGACATAATGTGATGTTTCGACAGGGATTGGGTAAAAATGAAGGTCAGACTTTAATAAGAGATTATCATGGTTTTGAATCAAAAAATAATTTCCATGAAAAAGGAGGACATAATCACTATGGAAATAGTGATAAACGTCTATATCCAAATGAACCTGATCGTATAGAAGATAGTTCTAAGCATAAAAACGATAATATGTATACCGGTCCAGGTCATTAATCTAATTAGCACATACCGATCATTTAGTTGGTCGGTATTTTTTTTATGTAAGCCATTTCATTGATTTTAGATAATCTAG
>CALHIA010000102.1 GCA_938030585.1 uncultured Candidatus Saccharibacteria bacterium
GACCTTTTAAAAAATAGATTAGTTGGTGATAAAACGTGGCAGCTTAAGAGTTTTCAGTCGCGCGAAGCTTCGCAAGAGACTTTCCGACAGATTTTTCTTCATCGATTAAATCGCTCAGTGCCTGCTGTGCCTTATTGAGTTCAATCTCCGCCTCATCTTTAGCTTGCGCTAATTCAGTATATTTTTTCCGGCAGTCTTCGATGTTTGAGTCAAAAAGATCAAGAGTCTGTTTTAACTGATTAAGCTCATTGTATCGCGGTTTTTGCCGCTCTTCGTAAATTTCCGCTTCCACATTCATCCGATCTATCACCAATTCAGATTGATTAGATAGATTTTTGCTTAGTCGCGCCTCTAGTTCATTCAAAATTTTTGAACACGGACTAATCTCTCCGGTCGGACCAGGCGTACTGATTACACCTAGGTCATCTCTCAGATATTTAATCAGATCGGTCAGAAAGACATTTTCATCCTTGAAGTTTTCGTTCATGGCTTTGGCTGCACCATTCGATTCCAGTAGCATTTCTAGATGCTGTGGATTGTAAAAACCGTTATCAGATGCCTTATCTGACATATGATTAACTTCTTCGCGTACTTTTGACTGCTCCTCCGTCAGGAAGCTAATCTTGGATGATAAACTTTGATAATCCTCCATGATTGCATTGAATTTCTGGGAAGCCTCCAGACATGCATTTCGCTTCGGCTCCATTTCTTCTTGCAGTGCAGTTTGTCGTGCCTCAAGTTCTTTAATACGTTTTTGATTCATAGTACCCACCTTTCTAAAAATCATACAATTTGCACATGTTTCCGTAGCTAGCTAATTAAAAGCTTAAATTCGGTAACTCTAGTTTAAGTACTTATTTAATTCCGAGTACGCGGTATTTAACGCATTATACGTTGTCTTCACCGCTTCTGTTTCATTATGTAATTCTTGGAATTTTTTTGTAGCTTCATTCGTAATGTTAATCAAATCGAGATGCTTATTTACTAATTCACATTCTGGAGAAACTTGGGATTTTGACATCTCCCTTTGGTGTCCAGCATCAAGGTTATTTTTTTCATCCTTTAATATCTCAAGTTTCATTTCTAAGGATTCTTGTTCGGAATTTAAGGAATTCTTTAGACTAGAATCATATTTATTCCGATAGTCTGCCGTCGAATCGATAAATTTTAATCTTCGAGTAAGCCTCGAAATTTCATCTTCGATTTGATCGGAACGTTGCTCATAATCCAGCTGCTCCATCAATTTTTCCTGTAGAAAATCTCGATTTTTCTTCTTGATTTCCAGTAGGGCAGAAAAACAGGTTCGTTCCGCTTCTTCCGCATTCAGGAATTCCTGATAAGCGGCTTTTGATAAGGCTTCCAATTCTGTTTTTCGCGGCGTTAACGCCTCCAATTGAAGTTTTAGTTTCTCTTGTAACTCTTTAATGCGTTGATTTGCATCTGACATTTTTATACCAACCTTTCTGTAAAAGAACTAACCGCATTCACGGCTCCAACTCTAATATTATGCCATGAAAATTGATAATTGTAAATGTGATATAATGGATTTATGTCTAAGGTTAAATTTACCATTATTTCATTATTTTCTGACGCTCTTAATCCATACCTAAATACTTCCATGATGTGGAAGGCTAAGGAAAAGGGGATTGCGGAATTTGATTTTGTGGATTTGCGTGAATTTGGCCTTGGTGCGCATAAGTCTGTCGATGATACCCCTTACGGTGGTGGCGATGGCATGCTTCTAATGTGTGAACCGGTTTTCAATGCCATTGAAAGTGTGAAGAAAAACAGTCCGAATGCCAAAGTAATTCTGCCGACTCCAGCTGGCCAAACTTGGCACCAGGGAATCGTGCGTAATTTTGTCGAACGGATTAATAATGGCGAAGAGGATCACTATATTATTCTTTGTCCACATTATGAAGGCTATGATGAGCGCATTTTAACTATTGTTGATTATAAGATTTCGCTCGGTCATTTCGTCTTGACTGGTGGCGAATTACCAGCATTGATCGTGATCGATAGTATTGTGCGACTACTTCCAGGGGTGCTTGGTGGAGAAAACTCTGCCATTATCGAAAGTTTCTCCGAAGAAAACACCATTGAATATCCACAATATACTAAACCAGCTGATTTTCGCGGTATGCAAGTTCCAGAGGTTTTGCTCTCTGGTCATCATGCCAAAATTGCCGAATGGCGCAAAGCTCATAGTCGCCCAGTCGACCAGGGCAATCTTTAATGCAATTAAACTCGAGTCTTGGTGAGATAAAAGGTGTCGGCCCCAAAACTGCCGAAGCCCTCGCCACTCGTGGCTTTCAAACTTTTAAGGATTTACTCTATTATTTTCCGCGCAAATATGAAGACTATGCGGCCTACACGAAAATTTCCGAAATTCGCCCCGGCAAGGTGGTAATAAGAGGAAAAATTCGTGGCTTACGCAATATTCACACTCGCCGCCGTAATTTTACCATTACCCAGGGTGAGATTTTTGATGAAACTGGGGCGCTTCGCGTGGTTTGGTACAATCAAGCCTATCGTATTAAAAATTTTAAAGAAGACACCGAATATTATTTTACCGGTGAGTATGATTTTAAGTATAATCGCTATCAACTCACAGCGCCCACTGCAGTTTTAGCTTCGGAAGTCGAAGAGTCTAAGCAGGATGGTGGTTTTCAACCAATTTACTCTGGTAGTGGTCGCTATAATTCCGCCTGGTATCGTCGAATTTTTACTAAACTGCGCCCATTTTTTTATCAAATTCCCGAACTTTTACCGGCTGATGCTATTCCGAAAACTCTCGCCAAACTCAAGCGTAATCAGGCCCTCTTTAATGTGCATTTTCCGGAATCTGAACAGGAGGTCGAAAAGGCCCGCACCTACCTCGGTTACGAGGAATTATTCGAATTGATTTTGGCCTCCAAGCTTAATCAAAACGAAGTCTCCAAATTAAATGCCAAATCGCTCAAATTTAATCTCGATGATGTTAAAGCTTTGCTTAAAACTCTACCCTTTGAACTAACCGACGCGCAAAAACGTGTGACTTGGCAGATTCTTCAGGATCTTGAAAAAACTCATCCGATGAATCGCCTACTTCAGGGTGATGTCGGCTCAGGCAAAACTATTGTTTCCGCCATTGCCGCCTATCAGGCAATCAAAAACGGTGCGCAAGTGGCCATCCTCGCGCCAACTGCGATTCTGGCTACCCAGCATTTTGAGGGGATTTCGAAGATTCTTGCCCCGCTCGGCGTAAAAACCACCTTGCTCATCAGCGCCACCAAGGATAAAAACAGTGTAAAAGCCGCGATTAGGTCTGGTGAAATCAATCTAGTGATTGGCACCCACGCTATTCTCACCGACGACACCACTTTTTCCAGTCTCGGACTTTGTATCATCGACGAACAGCACCGTTTTGGCGTTTTGCAACGTCAGCATCTTTTGGAAAAATCCTTTCAGAATCAAAATCCAGATTTTCAGCAAATTTCGCCGCATTTTCTCGCTATGACCGCCACGCCGATCCCGCGTTCTCTGCAGCTCACGATTTTTGGCGATCTCGATATTTCGATTATTAATCAAATGCCGAAAGGTCGCACGCCGATCAAAACTCGTCTCTATAATGAGCTTAATCTTAAGGATGTAATTTACCCAGAACTTAGTGCACACCTCGCCGCCGGGGAACAAGTTTACATAATTTGCAGCTTAATCGATGAGGCAATTTCCGAGGAAGATAAATCACGCACGGTTATCGAAACTGCGAAGCTCCTGAAAAAACAGTTTAGCAAATATCAAATCGGCATCCTACATGGTAAATTAAAACCTGCCGAAAAAGACCAGGTAATGCAGGACTTCAAAGACAAGAAAACTCAAATTTTGGTCTCTACTACCGTGGTAGAAGTCGGTGTGGATGTGCCGAATGCTACTCAGATTGTGATTCTTAATGCCGATCGTTATGGTCTAGCTCAACTTCATCAATTGCGTGGTCGTGTCGGTCGTGGCGACAAACCTAGCCAGTGTTTTTTGGTTACCACCGGCGAAAATCCGCCAAGCCGTCGTCTACTTGAAATGGAAAAATCTACCGACGGTTTTTATCTCGCTGAAGTCGACCTGAAGCTTCGCGGTCCGGGTGAAATCTACGGGGCGATGCAGCACGGGGAATTGAATTTAAAAATTGCCAGCCTCACCGATACTAAAATGATTGAGTTGGCGCGCACTCACGTTGAAAAGTTCTTAAGCTCGCCCGATTCTATGCTAAAATATACAGAGTTAAGCCAAGATGTTAAAAAATATCAGCAGCTGACGACTCTTAATTAAGGAAAATATGTATTCAACCCTAGCAATTAGTGATAAATCGAATGGGAAAATTGTTGGCACGCACCAGAAACTCGACCGCATTGCCCGCAAAATTATTGATAAAAATCTGCCACACAATTATTTTTTCCCAAACATTTCAGAAATCTTAAATTTTGAAGGCATGGGCGGACCGGACGGCCTGAAGCGTAAAAGCCCTGGCGTCGACGAGCCGATGCACTTCATTGACCCAGATCATGATAATGGTAAACTCATGACTTTGATTTTGGATCACCAATATAATCTAAGAAAAGCCCTCGAAGAGGGAAATAAGGTGCGCGCCAGTTTCGAGGCTGGCTGGATGGCTCATGCTATTACTGATGGTCTTACGCCCGCCCACCATTTTCCTCTGGAAAATACACAAAAACAACTGATGACCAAGGATGAATTTGTCAAAGTTTTCGGTATTCCGATTAAGGGAATCATGCGTGGTCGAAACTCGCTTGAAACTCTGCGCAACAACTGGCTCTATTGGGGTGCTAATGGTTTTATGACCAAGCACGTGGCTTTCGAATATGGTGTCGCGATTACCCTTACCGCTCTGCCGGAGCGCGCGGTGATGCCGAAAATTAAGAAAGCGGAACTCATAGATATCGACCTTGAAAAAGCTTTTCATGAATCTCTCGCCAAGGTCCATGCTCTCAAAATGTATGAAAATTTCTTGAATCAAGGTTGGAATACCGAGTTAGTTTTTCAAACCAAGAATGTGCTTCTTCCAGAAATCGTCCGTGCTATCACTCTCGGCTGGGCTTCTTCAATTCCATATTTTAATAAAAAACTGCTAAAATAAAACTATGAAGTTTATGGCAAAATCTGGTA
>CALHIA010000103.1 GCA_938030585.1 uncultured Candidatus Saccharibacteria bacterium
TCTCAGCCACTTTATCGACATTAATTGCATCATAATTATCATATTTAGGATATTCTTCAGAATTATATTTTTTGTATAGTTGTGAAATTAAGTCTTCATGGCGCTTCTCATGGTCCAAATTAGTAAACCAACCACAATTTCTAAATTTTACTAAACCAGTCTTCTCGTCATAAACACCTTTTGCAAATCTATCAACATCTGTATTTGGTACAGAAAAAAATGCGTTCCCCGCATTAAAACCATGCCCGAGCCATAATTTATTTTGGGCGATTAGTGGAAAAATTTCTTTGTAAGTAATTGCGTTTTTACTACCGATAATCAAAAACTTCTTATCATATTCAACCAATTGTGCAACATATTCTCTAAATAACGAAAACGGCGGATTAGTAATTACAATATCCGATCGTTTCAATAACTCTACACATTCATCGCTCCGAAAATCACCACTACCTTTAAGATATGACAAGATTTTAGATTTTCCGCCGTTATCTAGCTTAGCTTTTTCTCGGAGTAGAATTTCTTTAGTATCTAGAATATTGATATTCCCGCTGCCGTCAATATCGGAAATATCATCAAGCTCAATTTTATATGCTTTTGAAATAATTTTATTACGATTTTTGTTATTATGCTTAATATTTTTATCGTCTCCAAAAAACGATAACTGAATTTCTTTATTAGCAACTGGACTTGGGTCATAACAAGTAGTAATTAGCTTCCTTAAACCCAAAGTCTTAAAATTCATTGCAAAATATTTGAAAAAATTACTTTCAAAAGGGTCATCGCAATTACAAAAGATCACTTTATTTTTAAGTTGGTCCCTATAATGTTTCAACTCGTTTTCAATATCCTTTAATTGAGTATAAAATTCATCATTTTTAGCAGTTTTTGCTCTTTGTAGTGATGATGTAGCCACTAGATACCTTTCTTTTATAAGGTGTCAAAATATAAAAGACACGCACAATAGATATCCAAACTTTTTACAACAGAGATAATACTAAGTATCACGATGCCCTAAAATACATTTATCTCAAAAAACATAAGGCTAGAGTCTATTGTTTTTCTACTGTATTTTTGTAAAGATTTAGACTCTTATATTTTACCATAATATACCCAAAAAATAGATAAAATAACAGATTGAATCGGTGACAACCGCCCAAAAACATTGTGATCTTTTTATTTACGAAGATAGTCATAAAGGTTATAAGTAAATACACTTCAAAAAATGTTGCGTGATTTGAGCTGGAGATGATATCACATAAGTCATAAACTTAAATCCACCATGCATTCACATAGTGGATTTATTTATAATTTCAACTTGGCTGGAGATGAGGGATTCGAACCCCCGAATGGTGGGACCAGAACCCACTGCCTTACCACTTGGCGAATCTCCAATGTCTTTTCATTATACCACATTTCCTCATCTCTTGTCACTTTATCAGTTATAATATCTATATGAATAACCTCGAAAAACGCCTCACTCTCTTGCAAGAGGGGATTGATGACACCTGGGCTAAGCTAAATCTTGATGAAAAATTTGCTAGACTCGCCCATCTTCAAGAAGAATCCGCCAAGCCTGAACTCTGGAACGATCTTGCTCGTGCCAAATCCGTCAATACTGAACTCAAAAAACTCGAAAGCGAGCTCAGCACTTGGCAAATTCTCAAATCTCAAGTGAATGACCTACACGAGTTAATCGAACTTTCCGCCGAAGATCTCGCTGAGGAAATCGAGGCTCAACTTACCGCTCACGAGGAAACTTACGCTGAACTCAAAAAATCTCTCCGCTTCACCGACCCACTCGATCAGAAGGACGCCATTATTCGCATTACCGCTGGCGCCGGTGGCACTGAGGCTATGGACTGGGCAGGAATTTTGGAGCGCATGTATCTAAGGTTTTTCGAAAAACATGGTTACGATATTGAATTAATCGAACGTAGTACAGGGGAAGAAGCCGGTATCAAGACTGCCGTTTACGAAGTTTATGGCCCCGAAATGTACGGACATCTCAAATCCGAACATGGCGTACATCGCCTAGTGCGTCTTTCACCGTTTAATGCCGACAATCTTCGCCAAACCTCTTTTTCACTGGTGGAAGTTCTACCGATTCTTGACAGCGAAGATGATCTAAAAATCGATGAAAAAGACCTCCGTATTGACACTTATCATGCCGGTGGACACGGCGGACAATCTGTCAATACTACTAATTCCGCTATTCGCATCACTCACTTGCCAACCAATACCGTGGTCGCTATTCAAAACGAGCGTTCCCAACTCCAAAACCGCGAAAAAGCCATGGAAATTCTTCGCGGTAAACTGCTCAAAATGCAGCAAGACCAGCAGGCCGAATCTATCAATCAATTACGTGCTGGCGAATCCGCCAGTTGGGGTCAACAAATCCGCAACTACGTCATGCAGCCCTATAAACTCGTCAAAGACACCCGCACTAAATACGAAGAAACCGATGTGGACTCCGTTCTCGACGGCAAAATCGACAATTTTATCGACGCCTATCTCGAGTCTCTCGTCGGTAGTAATAACTAAACGCTTTCTCTCTGCCTTTTCCATTTTCTTACTGTTTATGGTAATATAAGAGTATGATATTGTTCGATCATGTCACCAAGCGCTACGGTAAAGGTACCCGCGCTGTTCTCGATGATATTTCCTTGCATATTAGTGCTAATGAATTTGTTTTTTTAGTCGGTAAATCCGGTGCCGGTAAGTCTACTCTCTTGAAGATGATTACCAAGGAAGCCACTCCCGATTCCGGCAAGATTATCATCGGTGGCATCGATCTTGATTATGTGAAACGTCGCCATATTCCAGATTATCGTCGTCGCATCGGTGTAGTTTTTCAGGATTACAAGTTACTCCCATCGCGTACAGTTTTTGAAAACGTCGCCTTCGCTCTCGAAATTGCCGGCATGTCGAATCATGAAATTGAAAATACTGTGCCAAAAGTACTCGATCTTGTCGGCCTTTCCGATAAAGCTAATCGTTTTCCCGCCGACCTCTCTGGTGGGGAAAGACAGCGTGTCTCGATTGCACGCTCTGTTGCTCGTCAACCAAAAATTCTCATTGCCGATGAGCCGACCGGCAACCTCGACGTTTTAACCTCCAAAGAAATTATTGATTTATTGCAAAAAATTAACAATTACGGCACCACTATTTTAGTCACCACCCACGACGCCAATATTGTTAACCTCTTGAAAAAACGCGTCATCACTATGCGCGATGGTAAGATTATTTCCGATCAAAAAGAGCACGGTATTTATCGCCTTGATACCGATAACGATGGTATTTCTGACCTACCACAGCCAGGCCACATGCGCCCGACTTCTTATCTTTATAAAACCGCCGAAGCTGAGCTTCGTCGCGAAGCCATTCCTCAACGCGAAACCGAACCTCGTCGCGAGGCCGAACTCCGTCATGAGACTGAATCTCGACGCGAAACCACTCCTCGACGCGAAACCGAACTTTACCGCGACAGTCAACGTTCACAGCTCAGAGTTCCTCACGAAAATTCCGATTCTATCGCCAGCTCCAGACCACCTGAATCTAACCCGGCTAAACGTACTCGCAATCACCGTTTAATTCAATAAGGAAATCTATGAAACAAAAAAATGAAACCTTAAGAAAACTCAAAACCATGCAAAAAAATAGTCGCGGACATCTCCTTCGCACTAATTTACGCATCATGAAATACGGCATCATCGGCTATGGTCGTAATATTTGGCTTTCTATCACTTCGACTTTCGTGATGACTCTCACTTTAACCCTGCTTTTTGCTACCGCCACTGCTAGCTTGGTGTTATCTTCTACCGCCGATAAAATGCGCGAAAAAGTCGATATTACCATTTACTTTAAGCCTAATACCGAAATCATCACTCTTGAAAAAATCAAGAAAAAATTTTCCTCCGACTCTAATATTCGTCAAATTTCCTACACTACCACCGAGGAAGAATTCAATAAATTCGTTGAGGAAACCAAGAAAAATAATGAAAATAACCTTCTTTCTACCCTCGACGACCCCGATATGAAAGAGCTCATGCTTTCCTCTATGCCTTCCGCACTTCGCATAAAAGTCTACGATACGAATAAACTTAACACCATTAAGGAAATCGTTAATACCGATTCGGAAGTTCACGAAAATCTCGATCCAAAAAAGGAACCAACCTACGACACTAATGACACCGCTATTGAAACTATTACTTCTTGGTCCAACATTGCCAAAACTGGTGGTCTCGCCATCTCGCTCATTCTCTTAGTAATCTCTGTTCTAGTCATTTTCAATACCATCCGCATGGCTATTTACTCTCGTAGCGAAGAAATCTACATGGAGAAACTAGTTGGCGCCGATAATCATTTCATACGTGGACCATTTCTTATCGAGGCGATCATGTCTGGCTTCTTTGCCGGCATCATCTCAACTATCATCGGCTTCTTCCTCTTCCGCCTCATCGCCCCAAAACTCAGTGGCTATGACATTGACGTCACCCTAGTTTCTAGTTTCGTAAATTCACCAAGCATCTTCCTAATTGGCTTAGCCCTCACCCTACTTGGTATTTTTATCGCCTTCCTCTCGTCTTCCATTGCCGTCCGCAAATATCTCAAGCGACTCTAAATATTCCGTTTAGCTTAAAATTCCACCCACACTACCATTCCGTTTAGTTTAAAGTTCCACTCACATCATTCCGCTCTGCTTAAATTATCAAACAGCACCATTCCGCTCTGCTTAAAATAAACAGAGCTTTTTCTTCCACCAAGCCAAAATAAGCATTGCCTTTTCCTATTCTTTTGTGCTAAAATATAGCAAAAGTATCATAGGATACCGAAATAACAAATTAAATTATAGTGGAGTATAGTTTAATGAGCAAAATAAAAAACAATTTTAAGATTCGAAAAAACGCAATAAATTATCGTAAAGTTAAAACCATGAAAAAAGGCCGTACTCTTATTTTTACCCTAATTTTTGCGCTCATTTTAGGCTCTATTCCATTCATTCAAAAAAACGACTCTAACGTTTCAGCAGTGGAGAATGAGGCCTACTGTACTAGCGCCGCCTGTCGTACCGCCAAAAAAGCTGAAGTCGAAGCCGCCGAAAAAGCCAACCAAGCCGCCAAAGCCGCTGTTACCCTCGAAGGCGAAGTCGAACGTATGCAACAGGAAATCATCGTTTACGAAGCACGTATAAAGGCGAACGAAGCTGAGGCAAGTGACCTCAAAATCAAGATTGAAGACACTACTAAAAAACTCAAACTTCAACGTGCAGCTCTTGCAAATATGCTAGTTAATATTCACCTTGAAGGTGAAACCGACGCTATTATGGTACTAGCTAGCAGTAGCTCACTTTCGGATTTTGCGGAAAAGAAATCTCGCATCGACACTGCCAAAGACCAGGTGAATTCCTCTGCTCAGAACGTAAAAACCATGAAAGATGATCTCGAAAAGCAAAAGACTGAAATCGATCGCATTATCTTAGACCAACAAATCCAGCGCAAGGCCATTGAAGATAAAAAAGCCGAGCAGCAAGAATTAATTTTAAAGTATAAGGATAATGCTGCTTCCTTCGCCGCTGAAGCTGCCGCTTCCAGGGAAGAAAAGATTAAGTTAATTAATAAAGAGTATCAGGAATATCTCTCCCGCGCTTCCACTAGTGCTGGATTCGGTACCAAAGCTGACGGTTTTAACAGTTACGGGGCATTTGTCGGCAATTACGGATACTCTTGCCCTCGCGACAATATCGCTGGTGTTCTAGATTCTTATTACATTTGTCAATGTACCAGCTACGCCGCTTACAAGGCTGTCGAATACTACGGCCGCAACATTCGTATCACCGGTTGGGGTAACGCCTATAGCTGGGCCGCCGCCGCTCGTGCCCGTGGCTACCGTGTCGATCGCGTACCTGCCGCCCATACCATTGCTCAAACCACCAGTGGTCAATTCGGTCACGTAGCCTGGGTTGAATCAGTTAATGCTGATGGCACCATTACAGTCTCTGAATACAATAACCCATATTCATCCAGATCTGGTCAATGGGGCGACTTCGGCGTACGTACTAAAGTAAGTCCAAATCAATTTACTAGCTACATCCATTTCGACTAGATCATTACCTTCAAAAAATGCCGCAAGCCAGCGGTATTTTTTTGACCTAAAACCGCCACCTAGTCTTATTGATTATGCTATAATTAAATAATGAAAACAGAGTGGAAACCACGAAAAATCAATCTTAGCACTTCAATTATCACTTCATTTATTTTCCTCGTTGTAGGTTTTTTTGTTGGCTCTAATTGGCAATTTATTCTTACAAATTTTTCTCCTTATATTGGCTTTCGTAAAAGCGAACAGGCTAATTGGGATTCTCTTAATGAAATTTACACTGAATTAAAATCTTTTTATGATGGTGAAGTTACCGAAGATAACGCCCTCACTGGAGCCAAGCGTGGTATTGCCGCTGCACTTGATGATCCCTACACTACTTATCTTACTGCCAAAGAAGGGAATGAATTCTTATCCGATCTCAATGGTGAAATTAATGAAGCCGGAGTTGGCATGGAACTCACTTTTCGTAATAATCACACCGTGGTAGTACGCACACTTCCAGACAATCCTGCTCGTAAGGCAGGCATTAAACCAGGTGATCGTATCGTAAAAATTAATGACGAAAACGTAGATGGCAAAACCACCGAAGATGTTGCCAAAAAACTCCGCGGCAAAGCCGGAGACAAAGTCAAAGTTGAAATACTCCGTGGCACCGACACTCTGACTTTCGAAATGACTCGCGAAAAAATTAACAACGTCTCCGCCGATATTTCCTATAGTGATAAAACCGCTATCATCTCTGTTTACCGTTTCGCCGAAGATACTGGCTCCCTTGTACGTAAGCTCGCTGAACAAGCTAAAGCCAAACAGGTGGATAAAGTTATTCTTGACCTTCGAAATAATGGCGGTGGCTATGTCTCAGCGGCGGGTGAAATGCTCTCGCTCTGGCTTAATGGCGGCGATAAATATATGATTGAAAAATCTATCCACAACGACGACAAAACCGACTACGTCCCTCGTGGCAAAAATCCTATTTTCAAGGACACCAAAACCATCGTTCTAATTAATCGATCCACTGCTTCCGCCTCTGAAATTGTCGCTGGTGCACTAAAAGATTATCAAAAAGCCACCATTGTCGGTATGACTTCTTTTGGAAAAGGTGTCATGCAAACCATGCTCAATCTCAGTGATGGCGGTAAACTCAAGGTCACTACCGCCCACTGGTATACACCGAATGGCTCTTCAATCAATAAGACCGGCATTAAGCCAGACGTCGAAATTGATCGCACCGTCCAGGATATCACCGAAGACAAAGACCCTCAACTTGATAAAGCTAAAACGCTCTAGTTTAATCCTTGTGATTTTTCCTAAAATGTTTTAGAATAATATAATAATTAATTACGAAAGGATGTTATGATCAAAGTCATTACGAGTCCTACTTGCGGCTACTGCCACGCTCTTATTGATTGGTTAGAGCAAAAAAATCTTGAATACGTTGAACTTGATGCTAGTAATTTTCCAGGCATTTCTGCGGTTCCAATTACCATCATTACTGATGAATCTGGCAAAAACCCGATTCAAGTTCTTGGTTTTGATCGTGAAGGGATTTTGAACGCGCTCGAAAAAATTAAAGCTGTTTAATTAATGAAAAAATCCGACCAAAAACCACCCATTCTACTCGTCCATGGTTTTCGTGGCAATCATTTAGGTTTGGCTGAATTTCAAAAACTGCTCGAAGCTGAGGGGTACCAGGTTTTTAATCCCGATATCCCACCAGCTTTCAATACCCAAAATGAGACTTTGCCAAATTTTACCGATTTTAATAAAGATGGCTACGCGGACTTTATCGCGAATTACATCCTCGACAAACACCTCGATCACCCAATTCTGATTGGCCATTCTATGGGGTCTATCCTCGCCGCCGCCACTGCCGAAAAATACAGCCACCTTATTCATAATAAGATTTTCTTCCTTAGCCCCATCGCTACACATCCCCCAAAATTTATTTTACCCCTAATTCCGCTAATTGCCTTGGTACCTAATAAATTTGTTAGCTATGTCTGTACGGAATTTCTCATTGCGGGCGCGTATCGTTCTAAAAAACGTCAGATTCTCGATCTCACCTACGCGTGTGCTCGTAAATTTACTTCTATTCGAGATGAAATGCGAGCCGCTGTTTTCTCTATGTCTTACTCGATTTCTGATTTTAATTTCGAAAAACAAGCCTACTTCATAGCTGGTAAAAAAGATCGCATGAATCCATCCCGCAAGGTAAAAGAAATTGCCAAAAAATTCCACGCTGAGGTAGATTTTATACTTCAGGCCGGCCATCTCATTAATTACGAGACCCCAGAAAAAATCGCTGAACTAGTCTTACCAAAACTCAAAAATTAGTTTTAAATAAAATATTTTTATCCCAGAGCTGTAGTGGTTCTTTTTTTTGATTATTTTTCATTCCTCATAACTTGCTTATGCTTAACTAATTTTTTCTTAAAATAACAGAGAAGAAAGTTCGTTTTTCCATCATTTTTACTCATTTTCACTTGTTTTATTTTTCATTTCAGCCAATAATCAAATTAGAACTTTTACCGAAAATACAAAATAGAAAGGAAATTATGTCCTCATCCAGACAGTCTCATTTTGTTGTTTGTAAAAAACCCAAAATTAAACCTAAGATACCCCAAAAAACTCCGCGTTTTCTCTATTTTTCCAGTGCATTAGCTATTTGTGTGGCTAATCTTATACCGCTGGCCCCGGTCAATTCAAAATCCGTAGAATGTAAAGACATTCAAGTCGTATTTGCACGTGGCTCTGGAGAAAAAGCACAGACCAATATTAACTACCAAAAATTTAAAGATAGCCTCGTTGGAGTGTTAAAAACAGCAAACAAAACCCATGATTTTTACGATCTAGGAGAATCAAACCGTTATGGTTACCAATATCCTGCAGTTAGTGTTGAAAGTTTAAAAGCTATCACCGACACATATTTTAACGCCGGTAAAAACGATTATTTCAATCATAGTGTCACTACAGGCATTAAAGAGATGCATGCCTTATATCGCGACATCACCAAGCGTTGCCCGAATACTAAATTTATACTGGGTGGTTATTCTCAGGGCGCTATCGTGATGAGTCATGCCATTCGCACACTTGATCCTGAAAAAATTATCTACCTATCAACTTTCGGCGATCCTAAATTACATCTTCCAGAAGGAGAAGGTAAGGACAAACCATGTTATCATGGCATACATTCCGATTATCGAATTAATGTCCCCGATTGTAACGTAGAGCATGGCATCCTGGGGGCGCAAAAACCTTATCCACCAAACGCCAAATTCTCCGGAAAAATTGGCACTTGGTGCAATTCCGGTGATTTTATGTGTGGTAGCTTCTTTGACCCACTAGGCCTTTCCGAAATCAATCTCGGAAAATTCCAGTTTATCCATCAAAACCTTATTTCAGGACATCTTGCCTATGCAGACCGCGATGCTTACGCCGAATCTGCACATATAGTTGGTCAAATTCTACATGGCGCAAAAAAACTCGCAAAACCTGGCACTCTAAATGTTGGTTATTCATCATATTTTATTAAGCAGCTCCGGGATCGTTTGGCTCATCCAAAAATCAATAGTATCGATCATGAATATATTGTCGCCATTAATTTTAATAAAGCCAATCCAGCCGCTTTATCTTTGCAATACAAAAAACTAATTAGCAATATCAAAGCCAGAAAACATAGGCATGCACTTTTTCATATCTATAAAGTAGATTTCGCTACCGACCATCATGGTTTTGCCAAATATCAAAAAATTACAGATTTTAATACCAACACCGACAATCTACTTCAGTTAGAGCAGCAACTAAAACAATATTACGACGAGTCTAATACCTCCGTAAAAAACGCATCGATCATTGACCTCTACCAAGCAATCTATCAAATTTCGTCCGAACAAAAACTTCAACACGACACCACTAAAGGTTTCATTCTCTCTACTCCAGCCGAAATCTATTTCGATTACGCTAGTGGAGAATATATACAAAAACTTAAATATCTTTTAGAGGCTAAACATCTTACACCGTTAATTATCAATGGCGATGGCGGCAGGCCAGAATACACCAGTTCAGTTTATAATTTTACCCTCGATATGCATGGTCACTATTTTAGCAATGCTGCCAGTGAAAAATTCATCGATGAAAAATTAGAGTTAGTGGAGAATCAGCCAAAGACTCGTGCTCAAAATGGCGATATTCCAACCTATACTGTGACCTTCGACGGAAATAATTTCAGTATCACCAACACCTACACTGATCGACCACTTCGCCTACAACAAGATCCCGAGCGTTATGCAACTAAATTTGTCGAATTCGAAGATTTAAGGCCAAAAATCGTCGAGCTTGAATTTAAAGGCCGTAAATGGCGTGCTGAAATCACCCCGCTTCCGACTAAAATTTCTGACCCAAATTATCAACATGAAACCAAACAGAAATTACTGGTTATTGACGGTGTGGCTCAAGGGTTCACTTCCAGCGACAA
>CALHIA010000104.1 GCA_938030585.1 uncultured Candidatus Saccharibacteria bacterium
CTTTATTTTATCGTGCATGAAAAGCCGTTTTTAGAGGGTAATCAACAGATTGGTGCGCTACTTTTTGTAGTTTATTTGTCAGTAAACTTCTTTCAGTTGAATGAACAGGGGGAGACGAAAATATCTGATCGAGCTTTGACGGCTTTGGTGCTTTTGATTGCAGAGAGTCAACCGGAAGAGAAGGAATTGATGCTGAATTTGATTTGTAAATTGCTTGATAAATAAAAATGGTATAATAAGAGGAATGAAAGAATTAATTGCGACTTTTAAGGAAGCCTATCAGAAGGAACGTAGTCTGGTAATTTTTCAGGCAATACTTCTGATTCTATCTTTGGCTTTTCTGATTTTTTCGGCATTGAATTTGCAGCCAAATGCCTCAATTGTAAAAATTAGCTACGGGGATATCGGGCGTTATCAAGGTGGAGAATGGTCTTCGATGGCGAATTCTGGGGGTTATCACGATGGATCTTGGCAGGCAATGCTGATTTTTCCAATTTTGGCCTTAACTTTGGGAGTGCTACATAATTTGTTGGCACTGCGAATTTTTGAGAAAAAGGGCGCGGCGGTGGCAAAAATGTTTATTTGTATTTCACTAGGCATTTTAGTGCTAGGATTTTTGGTCTTCATTAGATTACTGGGTGAAAGTTAATTAATTCGGATATAGTTAGGATGAAGAAACAGCAAAAGGCGCAGAAAAAGACGCAGCAAAATACGCAGAAATCGGTTTGGGATAGTTTGGATTTGCCACAGGGGAAGCGAACAAAGCTTTACCGCTTTTTTGAGATTCTACCAGGATTTACTTCGTATATGATTTTGATTCTTTTGGTGGTATTTTCGCTGATTAGTCCGGTACTCGGGTCTTACTATCTGTTATTTATTATTGCTACGACTTTGGTGAAAGCGGTGGGAATTACTTTTCGTACCGTACAGGGATATCAGGCTTCGAAGGCTTCAGAAAAAGTGGATTGGCATCAGAGATTTTTGGATTTGTATGATCCACACGCGGCTTATGAGAAATATCATCGTAAAAAAAGTACTGAATTTGGCTTCGATAAGCACGTGAGAAATTTGAAGATGTTGGCGACCGGCCGTGATTTGGTGGTGTCGGAAAAGATGCTAGACGAAAATGGTAAGGTATTAAAGGTGGAATTTCCAAAACCAGGGGATATTTATCATGCGGTGATCATGGTGGCTTACAATGAAGGTCTTGAAACTTTGATTCCGACGGTAGAGGCGGTGAAGAATACTACCTTCGATAATAAGAAAATAATTTTAGTGTTCGGCTACGAAGAGCGCGGTGGGGAAGCGATGAAGGAGAACGCGAAACAGTTATATGAAAAGTTTAAAGACGATTTTTATGCTTTTATTCCAGTGATGCATCCGAAAGATTTGAAGGGGGAGATTC
>CALHIA010000105.1 GCA_938030585.1 uncultured Candidatus Saccharibacteria bacterium
AAAAAAAGATACCGCATTTGCGGTATTCTTTTAATAAGTTAAGCGAGCACGTCCTTTAATGCGACGGCGCTTTAAAACTTTTTGCCCATTTTTAGTAGCATTACGCTTCATGAAACCATGTTCTTGTTTGCGTTGGCGCTTGTGTGGTTGATATGTACGCTTTGGCATTATTTTTCCTTAAAACTAATAAAACTATATTACAGAGTTTTATCTGATTTGTAAACTTTGTATAATTATACCTTAGTTTTCCACTTTTTTCAATAAGTTTTCCACATGGGTATATCTAATAGTCGAAAATTGTGGAAAACTCCTTCCCTGTTAATTTTTATATAGCTATATAATAAAAAATATATTTTTAAACCTGTGGAAAAGTCTGAAGGTCTGTTATAATTGAGGTAATCAAGGTTAGTTAATGTGGAGGTAGCGTCGGTGTTTGATGTGTGGAATAATGTGCTTGCTGAATTAGAAAAGAAACTGCCAGAATCACATTACTTAACATTCTTTAAAGATTCGAACACTTCCTTAATTTCCAATAAGGATGGTCATATCCAAATTAGTGTGCCGAACACTTTTATGCAGACTAATATCTGTAAAAAATTTGATGCCGACATTCGAACGGCTCTAAAAAATAATAGCGTAGAAGTTTTAACTACTGAATACCTAATTGTAACCAATAAAAATAATCGATCACGCGAAACTACAAATTCTCGTGGTAATAATTTCAAGAACCTTTCTGACCGTGTCGGAACGGTGCAACGAATTGATTTAGAAAGACACTCTTCTTTAAATACACGCAGTCAAAATCGGACCGGATTAAGTGAAAAATTCACCATGGATAATTTCATCATCGGTACGAATAATGACCTCGCAGTTTCGGTGGCAAAAAATATTATTGAAAATCCGGGAATGAAATATAATCCATTCTTTCTCTATGGCGGAGCGGGCCTCGGTAAGACACACTTGGTAGAGGCAATCGGTAATGAACTGGCGAGAAGACACCCAGAATTTAAGATTTTATATATTCCAATTAACCATTTCTATAATGATTTTATTCAGTCGGTGCGTAACGGTAAGATGGATGATTTTCGTCGACGTTTTTCGGAGCTTGATGTTTTAATTGTGGATGACTTTCAATTTATCGTGGGTAAGGAAAAAAGTCAGGAAGAATTTTTCAATATTTTTAATGACATGCAACAATTAAATCGCCAAGTCATTATTACTTCTGACCGTTTACCAAGTCAATTAAAGACGGTAGATGAGCGACTAGCTTCACGTTTGACGCAGACTGGAGCTTACGACATTCAATTCCCTTCTTTTGAAGATCGTTGTGCGATTTTACACGCAAAGGCGGAATTTAATGGCGTGGAAATTGAAGATAAGGCGATTGAATATATCGCAAAAAGTGTGGAAACTAATATTCGCGACCTAGAAAGCATGTATAGTAAGGTCATCGCGATGGCGGACGTGAAGTGTATTTCCCCACTAATGGTAATCAATGAGGGGATGGTGGGGGTGGTTGGCAATACGACACGCTCGAAGGTTTTTTCGCCAAGTACTGTGATTGAAACCGTAGCTAATTTCTTTAATATTTCTCCAGAAGAAATTTGTGGACGTAGTCGTGTAGCACATATAAAAACCGCTAGACAGATTGCCATGTTTATTATGTCGCGAGATCTACAGATGAGTACAACAAAAATTGCCAACGAAGTGGGATTAAAGGACCACACGACAGCGATGCACGGAATTAAAAAGATTGAAACCGACACGAAGACGGATTTTGTACTACGTGATCAGCTAAATGAAATTCGTGATCTATTAAATAATGGCATCATGTAGACGATTGTGGAAAAGTGGTGAAAAACGATGTGGAATAAAATGGAA
>CALHIA010000106.1 GCA_938030585.1 uncultured Candidatus Saccharibacteria bacterium
TTAAAACACCTCCCAATTAACTCAATATGCAACCTACACAATAAGTCTCTCAACAATCATAGTTATGAGCCGCGCGAGTGGTAAAACTGTGATACTTTATTGCTAGGTAAAACGTTTCGTTTAAATAACAAAAACTATACAAACACAAACACGCTAAAATTTCTAGTTGAGCGATCTCAAACAAGAAGCAAATAACTACAAAAACCTATCAGAGAAACCTCGGATAAGTTATAATGTAGTTATGAATGAACTTCATAAACCTGTAATGCTATCAGAAGTTCTCGAGGCTCTAAACCCGAAACTGGGCGAATCTTATTTGGATTTGACAGCGGGATATGCGGGTCATGCGGGAAAGGTTTTGGCGGTTACGCAGAATTATAAAGATTCCATCTTGGTAGACAGAGATGAGAATGCTGTGAAATATCTTCGAGAGAAGTATCCATTGGATGAATCAAAGTTAGATATTTTACAAATGGATTTTTATAGTGCGGCGCAACACTTAATCGAGTGTGGAAAAACTTTTGATATGATATTGGCAGATTTTGGAGTTTCATCTCCGCAATTAGATAATTCGGATCGAGGTTTTTCATTCAAAAATGATGGACCTTTAGACATGCGCATGGATAGAACGCAGGAATTATCAGCTGAAACGGTGATTAATCATTTTCCAGAGAAAAAACTGGTAGAAATTTTCCAAGAATACGGCGAAGAATCTATTGGTCTAGCGAAAAAACACGCGAGGGAAATTGTTACGAGTCGACCTTTTTCTTCAACTAAGGAATTGGCGGATCGAATCGCTGGAAATGGATGGCATAAAAAACATCCAGCCACTCAGGTTTTTCAGGCTGTAAGAATTTTTGTAAACGATGAGCTTTCGATTATCGAAAAAACTTTACCATTATTACCTAAACTTTTGAAACCAAATGGTAGAGTAGCGATTATTACTTTTCATAGCTTGGAAGATCGGCTGGGGAAGCAATATTTTAAGCAGGAAAGTGCGCTAGGGTATGAATCAAAATTAACGATTTTGACGAAAAATCCAGTAATTGCGGGGGAACCTGAACTCGTTATCAATCCGCGAGCGAGAAGTGCAAAATTAAGAGTAGCAAAAAGAAATTAAGGCTAGCTTGGATTTTCAGCACAACTTCAGCTCCATTGATAAAAATAAAAACAAAAAAGGAGGCAATATGCCAAAGCAAATCATTGTAAAAAACAGCTCACGCGCACAAAAAATCAAAGTTAACTTTCGTTAATTAGATAAACTTTGGGAGCTTTTTGCTCCCACATGACGGGAAATTCTCCCTAAAGGTGAAGGCCCCGATGCGGTTGTGAGTAAATCGTAGAGTGTGTTTTATATAAAAAATATGACCTTCCCGAAGACCATATTAGCGATGCGGTAGTGCGGTTAATATGGGACTTCGGTCTATGAATATTTTTTGTGTAAAAAGATGAACTCATAGCAATTAGAAAAATAAAAATAAAAATAATTAGAAATACTAATTAAAATCTTTTTTGCGACAAGATTTTAGCGAGTATTTTTTGCGAGGAAAAATGCGAATCACAGTTAATGGACCAAAGCAAAACAGTTATTCAGTCCGTACCAGAATGACAAGCACGCGTACAGCCGCGAGTTTGCCCCGAACGAATTTTTATGCTAATGCGGTTTCTTCCGGCTATTCGAGAAACCAAAACAGTGTGAAATATAAGAGTAATGTGTTTGGTCGTTTTTCATCAGCTTTGATGATTACGATCATGGTAGCTATTTTGGGACTTTTTTATGTCTCAGAACAGTCGCAAACTACCGCTTTCGATTACAAAATTAACGAAGTGAATACTCAGCTATCCGATCTCGAGGCAGAACGAGATGATTTACGAGTGGAGCAGGCAAGGCTTCAGTCGATTGCGAATAGCAAAAATTCCACAGTGGCGTCGAATATGGAAACCGCGACCGCCGCAGGATTTACTAGATAAAATATTGTTTGTTTTTGGTTTCTCTTTTTTGGTAATGGATGTTTGCGAGGCGGAAATTACCAGATATAAATAGGCTCAAACTGGAAAATCGGTTTGAGCTTATTTTGAATTGCTTATGCTTTTTTCTCTCTCTAAAATATGGTAAAATAATTTAGATAAATGTGTCCTCTTGGGGGCGGTAAGGAGTAAGTATGGCAGAAAATCAAGACAAGGTGATTCAGATTGCGGGTTCAATTACCGTAGATGAGCTAGCAAATGCGCTCGGTCTTTCCGTGACTTTTTTGATTGGCGAACTTTTTAAGCAGGGAATCGTGGCGACGATTAATCAGCGCCTAGATTTTGATACGGCAAGTATTATTATTGAAGAATTAGAATTAAAAAATGTGCGCTTAGAGCGTAAAAACACCTCGACCAAGACTTCGGATCTGAGAAGGGAATTATCGGATAAGGCGGTAGTGCGTCCACCAGTGGTGGCGGTGATGGGTCACGTGGATCATGGTAAAACGACCTTACTCGATACGCTTTTGCATAAGAAAACGGTGGAGGGGGAAGCCGGTGGTATTACGCAGCATATTTCAGCTTACCAATTAAAGCACAATGAACGCTTAATTACTTTTCTAGATACTCCTGGACACGAAGCCTTTGCAGCGATTCGTCAGCACGGTGCGATGTTGACCGATATTGTGGTGATCGTAGTGGCGGCTGATGATGGTGTAAAACCGCAGACGGTGGAAGCAATCAAGTTTGCCCAGAGTGCGAACGCAAAAATTATCGTAGCAATCAATAAGATTGACCGTGAAGGGGCAGATATTCCACGCACGATGGCAGATTTGGCACAGCATGGTTTGAATCCAGAAGAATGGGGTGGCGATATCACGATGGTGCCAATTTCGGCAAAACGTGGAGATAATCTCGAGAAGTTACTTGATTTGATTCTTTTGACGGCTGATATCGAGGAATTAAAAGCCGATGTGCAAATTCCTTCCGAAGGTCTAGTAATTGAATCACACATGGAAGTTGGTAAGGGTTCAGTGGTGAATCTTTTGGTGACCGGTGGTGAATTGAAAACTGGAGAATTCATCGTGGCGGGTAGTGCTTATGGTAAGATTCGCACGATGTTAGATTTTCGTGGTAAGCCAAAGGGCAAGGCCACACCTTCGACCCCTGTCACGGTGACTGGTTTTAAGGAACTGCCAAATTTCGGTGATAAATTTATTGAAGTAAAAGATGAAAAATCAGCACGCAAGATGGCGCTACTTAACGCGCAGAATTTGGTGGAAGAAAGTGCTTCGGCGAATGTGACGAGCTCGGATTTGCTACGTATGATGAATAACGCGGATAACGCGAAGGTCTTTAATGTAATTATTAAGGGTGATGTGCTCGGTTCAGTGACTTCGGTGGTTGATTCTTTGAAAATGATTGATACGAAGGGCGAAGTAATGCTGAATATCGTTTCTTCTGGTGTGGGTGATATTACAGAAAATGATATTTATATGGCAGAAGGTGACAATACAGTGGTTTACGGTTTTAACGTCAATGTGCCAACCAATATTGTAAAATTAGCGGCGCGTGACGGGGTAGAAATTCGCAATTATAAGATTATTTACGAACTGCTCGATGACGCGAAGACTTCGATGGAAAATCTTTTGGATGCGGAAATCGTGGAAACCGAAATGGGTGAAATGAAAATTAAGGGGGTCTTCCGTACTGAGCGCACGGCAATTATCGCTGGTGGTGAAGTCTTAACGGGTCTAGTGAAAAAAGGCTTAATGGGTCGCGTGTATCACGAAAAAGAATTGATCGGTGAAGTAGAAGTCGATTCAGTGCAAAAAGAAAAAATGGATGTGAATGAATTGGTGGCTGGTGAGACTGGTGGTATCGCCTTTAAGTTAGAGAAAAAATTAGTGATCGAAGTAAATGATCGCGTGAAATTCTTTACCAGGGAATTAGTCAAAAAGAAGCTTTAAAACCAATAGAGCCTGAAGATATTTATTTTTTGAAAACACATTCAAGGAAGAAGAATGTCGCATGCCTTTTATCGGACCGCTCAAGGGCGCTTGCCCAGGCCTATGTCCT
>CALHIA010000107.1 GCA_938030585.1 uncultured Candidatus Saccharibacteria bacterium
TGGGATTTTTTTCATAGATCTAAAACAGTTTCTTTTCTCTCATTTCAAATATCCAATAACAATACGCAAAACGATGAAGAGATTAGTAAAAATCTGCAGAGTGAAATTGTGCGGCAATTATACTATGGTGAAAAGCCAAATAAGCTAAAAGGTAGTGGGTATATAAGAATTGGTAAAACTTATTTTGTGGGGGCTATATTATTAAGCATCGTATTAAGTTTGTCTCTCTATATTTTTATATATAGAATCAATATTCCAGAATTATTTCAAGAAATGACCCACCTAATAGCAAAAAACGACTACTCTTTTAAGCTAGATATATCCACCATTATATGGTTAGCAATAACACTCTCCTTTACTACAATTTTTAATTTATTTTTTCAATTTATATCAAATGGAAACATTAAGAGTGTATCTGCAAAAGATTTGTCAATTGATTTAACAGACAAGGAACCAGATTTTACACAGTTAATCGATCTTCTGGTTTTTTATTTTAAAAAAACTAAACGTCGTGTAATCTTTTTTGAAGACCTAGATAGAGCTAATAATCCAAGAATTTTTGAGGAGCTACGTCAGCTTAACTTTACTATAAACAATAGTAGGCGCAAGAAAATATTTGGATCGGTAAAATTTATATACGCAATAAAAAGTGATATATTTTGTGTGTCCAAAGATGAATCAGTAGGGGTAGAAAAAATCAATAGTAAAATATTTGACTTAGTTATTCCAGTTGTCCCATTCTTAACCCGTATGAATTTTAGTTATATATTTAAGCTGGAATGTCAGAAGGTTGGTTTAGAAGAGAAATTTTACGGTATTGAAAATATTCTTAGCAGGCGTTCGGCTGATATGCGTGTTGTAAAATTTATACTCAATAATATCCTAGCCTATCAAAATACATTTGAATTGAATGATGAGAAAGATTATAGAAATATAGCTGCACTCTCTGTATTGCGCGTATATGAGCCAGAAGAATTTATTAAAATATCTACTGGAAATAGCCAGTTAGATGAGATATATAAATTGTGTACTACAGAGAAGCAGGAAAGTATAAAAATAGCACAAAAAAAGCAAACATCAGATTACTATATTGAAAATGAAACGAATGATATTTGGCAGGAGATTAGAAAAAAGGTTTCAGGTATATCAGTAGATTGTAAACCGGTGTCGGTAAGTATTAATGGAGAAGTGTATCAGCCTAATGGAGGTACCTTACGTAAAATAAATAGCATTAAGGACTGTATAGATATTTATGTTGATTGGGAGAGTTATGGAACACGCAGCTATCCTGTGCGCGAACTACAGGATATTATTAATCCATATATTGAAGAAAAGAAATCCAAAGCTTTAGTAGAGAATGAAGTTGATAAATTAGTAAAAAGGGATTGTTTTTCTTTCTTCACTATTCCAGTTAGCTTTGCTATTGATAGCAATAGCCATACAAATGAGATAATAAGAGAATTAATTGAAAATAATTTTTTGACAGAAGGATATGTAAGATTTATTTCGAGATCAGAAAGTATGGATAAAGAATTAAATAATGCTCTTAGATTTATCCATAACTATATTCGCGACAATAAAGAAGGTTACGATTTTGTATTAAACGAAGAGTCTATAGATAAATTAATTAAAAATACGGATAACACCGATTGGGCGTCAACTGGTATATATAATTTTTATTTATTTGATTTTCTCATTAAAAATATAGATCAATACGCAGATAAACTAGAACGGGTATTATTGAGTGCAAAAAATAATGTTGAAAAAATAATGATTTTTCTTGATAAATATTGTTTTAAATATAAAAAAGATCTAGAAGTCGAATATTGTAAAAATTTAGACATGCAACAGATTAAAATGATGTCATATAGTATTCCTCCCATATTCTTAATAAAAAGACTAGCAGAACTGTATCCAAACGAAACAATAAATAGTATTTCATTATCCTCGCTGCGCGATACTAATGCAAAAGAAGTTATCTTTAATATTGCAGTTATGTGTCTAAAAGATCCTCAAAATTTAAAGATTGAAGAAATAGGTTGTAGCCTTTTGAAATATTATTCTGGCACAATATTAACTTGTGAAAACGGAAGAGACAATTTATTTAAACTATATATTGCAAATAGTGTACCATTTGATAATATAAAAAAATTTGATCTACCTACCGAGATGATAAAGAATAATTTGGAAAAAATTATTATTGAAATAAATATAGCCAACCTAGACTCATTGGAAGATAGTATTCTGATAGATTATATTAAAATACATAAAATATCAAAGGGTGATTTCTTAATAATAATGGAGAGTAACAAAAATAATCTAAAAAATTATATCGTTAAGAATATTAAAGAATCTATTGAAAAAGATGATATTGATGAATGTATTACTACAGCCATAGAATACGTTATTAAAAATAGAATATCTCTTATCTATTCTGAAATTATTCCATATCTTAATAAAATAGATAGAGGTAAATTGATAAAATTAATACTAAACTCTACTCTGTCTAGAGATGAATTGGTTGCAATTATGCTTGGATCATCAGATGGTGAACTTAATAAAATTGACATGTTAAATAGAAAAATTAGACTTAGTAAGAGCACTGACAATATTAGATTTGCTAAGTTACTGGTTGACCACGGACTAGTAGTAAAAGAGAATAGTAAAGACAAGAACACAATAAGGTTATCCGTAAAATAGAAGCAAGACTTAATAATAATCTGATCACGATAACCTAGTCGTTGAAACAAAAGAATATTAATTGCGAGATATTGTGCTACAATACCCTTATGGAAGACGTGAAAAAGGCCGTAGTGAAATTTACTAAAGATAGAGATTGGGATCAGTTTCACTCGCCTGCTAATTTAGCCAAATCAATCGCCATTGAGTCTGGGGAGCTTCTTGAATGTTTTCAATGGAATGATAATTTTAACAAAGAAAATGTTTGTGAGGAATTAGCCGACGTCGTAAATTATGCAATCCTTTTAGCAGATAAACTTCACGTGAATCTCGAAGAAATTGTTATGCAAAAAATTGAGAAAAATTCCAAGAAATATCCTATCGAAAAAGCAAAAGGAAATAGTAAGAAATATACGGAATTATAGAAGATGGCAGAAAAATCCTTCGAAATTAGAAACTATTCTTTCGACCAAAATTCGATTAGTAATTTGGCGTTGGAAGATCATTTGGAGGAAAATTGGCCAGTTGTATACCAAATATATAATAATAGTGAAATCTACATCGGCGAAACAACCAATCTTAAAAACCGCATTAGCCAACACATGGCAAATGATGAAAAATCCAGTCTAAGGAATGGCTCATTTAAAGTAGTTTTTGATGAAACCTTTAATAAGAGCGTCGCACTGGATTTAGAATCGTATCTTATCCAGTATTTCAGCGGTGACGGAAAATTTAAAGTTCTAAATCGTAATGACGGTATGTGTGACCGTGATTATTATGATAGGGCCAATTACCGTAAAACTTTTGAAGAAATCTGGGAGCGTTTAAGAAATTTAAAAATTGCTGATAAGACCATTTCTGAAATTAACAACTCAGAGCTTTTTAAATTCTCGCCATATAAGAATTTGAACTTTGAACAGCTAAATGTTGTAACTGAAGTAATGCAAAATCTCGACGAGGCAATTAATGAAGATAAAAAGAGCCTCTCTATCATCGATGGTGATGCCGGTACAGGTAAAACTATTATTATCACTTATCTTACTAAACTTCTTGCTGACCTTCAGTCTTTTGATAATAAAAATGATGATATTGATGACGAATCTAATTTTAGTATCTTCTTTGAGTTTGAACATATTAATCAAAATTTTAAGAACAAAAACATCGCGCTAGTAGTTCCACAGCAGTCACTTCGCGGACGTATCTCTAAGATTTTTAAAAAGATCGATTTGGGTAATGCAAATATTAAAATTTTATCACCGATTACATTTGGCAATTGTAATGAATACTTTGATATTACATTAGTTGATGAAGCTCATCTTTTAAAAGTTGGCGCGTCCGGTCAAACCGCTAAACTGGTTCATGAGATAGACCAAAAAATCTTTGGTAATACAGAAATTCATACCGAACTAGATTGGATTATGGCTAAGTCTAAAAATGTTGTATTAATTTTTAGTGATAAGCAACGCATCCGCCCAACTAATATTTGTAAATCTGATATTCTAAAATATTCTGGTGAGTTTGATTTGCGTGAATATTACTTAAAAACACAGATGCGTTCGCGTGGTGGTAAGAAGTATATTGACTATATCAATGGTATTTTGTCGAATAGATTTAGGCCAGAGCAAAAAGAATATTTTGACGGTTTTGAGGCGAAAATTTTCGATAACATCAAAGACTTTTCTGATGCTATCAAAAAGCGTGAGGTGGAGTATGGTTTGTCTCGCATGGTTGCTGGTTTTGCCTGGAAGTGGAGCTCCAAGAACGATAAAAATCTATATGATATTGAAATTGATGGCATGAAGTTTCGCTGGAATAGTATCCAAGATAACTGGATTGGCTCTAAGGAATCGGTGAATGAAGTTGGTAGTATTTACACTGTCCAAGGTGATGATTTAAATTATGTAGGAATAATTATCGGAAATGATTTAATTTATCGCGACGGAAAGCTTATCTTTAATCGTGAAGCTTGCGCAGACTCTGGTGCTATGAAGCGCAGTCAGCGCCAAGTAGCTAATAATGAGAAAATTAATGAAGACGATATGCTTGAGCAGGTGCTTAGAACTTATCGCATCCTTATGAATCGTGCAGTAAAAGGTATTTATATTTATGCTTGCGATAAAGAGCTTCGTGAATATCTTGAAAAATATTTTGATAAATAGTTTAAAATTATACTAACATAAAAAAATAATCTCATATCCGTTAAGTCCTCAAACAATTTTGAACTAGTAAATATTGAGTCAACATGAAAAATAATAAATTATTCATATGGTGCTAATGGTATAATTCGAATAGAAAAGTAGGTCTTAAATCTAAGGATAGTTGTGGGCTAGAGTTTACAATAGATGCCGAATAAAAAATTGCTAAGTTAATTTAAAGGATTATATTATCGTTGCAATGACATTAAAAGAATGTCTACTCTCTATATTTTTCATCAAAGATGTGGATAACTATCAATTTTTATGATAAAATGTTACCTATATGGAAACAAAACTTATTGACATAAGCATATTCCAGGAGGTAAAATGATATTAAGTTTTGCTTCTATTGATGACGAAGAAGCTGTAAATGGTGCAGATGATGGAACGTATTCTAGATTGAAGAGAATGCTTAGGAAGCAAAAAGCAACTTTTGGATATGAGGAAGTCATCATGGCGCTAAACGAACTTGTTGCTGCGCCAACGCTTAGGGATATATCAAAATTACGCCATCCTCACCCACTTAAAGGTGATATGAAGGGCTGTTTCGCAATTGATATAAGCTCAAAATCTCGAGGGGCACTCAGGATTGTTTTTATGCCGACTAACAAAGAAAATTATAAGAATGGTGACTTTTCAACTGTGAGAGAAATTACAATAAAGAAATTAGTTATTGATTACCATTGAATTTAATAGAAAGAAGAAGCTATGATATACGAACCGAAAATCGCAATACATCCAGGCAGGCATATAGCCCGTCTGCTTGACGAGCTTGGCGTTAGTCAATCATGGCTCTCCGAGAGGGCTGGCGTTTCCAAAAAACTAATAAGTCAGGTCATTAATGGTGAGGCTTTAATTTCTCCTGATCTAGCAGTTTCATTAGAAAACGTATTTGGTATGTCTGCTGAGTTTTGGTCTAACTTAAATTCCAACTATTTGACAATAAAATCAAAATTAGATCGTACTCAAAAAGCAAAAGAAGAAGCTATTTTGTATAGAGATAATATTTTCTCATCTTTTTATAATAAACTAGCAAAATTTGGTTATGTTGAGGCAACTAAAAAAGGATATATACGGGTACTAAATCTTCAGAGGTTCTTTGGAATTAATTCTTTAGATCATATTGAAACAACTCAGGCCGCAGCTTTTAGAACTGCAAAAAATAAAAACTACGACAAATATGCTATGGCCGCCTGGTTACGATGCGGAGAGATCAAAAGGAACGAAATAAAATTGGGGCAGTATGACGAAAAGAAATTTAGAGCAAGCATCCCTCGCATTAAAACCGTCATATATAATATGCCGAAGAATTTCTGGGAAGAGTTAGTGTCGATTTTTGCGGAATCGGGTGTTGCTCTCGTGGCGGTTAAACATCTTGACAAAACATATGCGTCTGGTGTCGCTAGATGGATTGGGCAAAATCCAATGATTATGCTAAGTGATAGGGGGAAACGCGACGATAAAATATGGTTTACATTATTCCATGAGATAGGTCACATTATTCTGAGACACGGGAAAAATGAATCATTCATCGAGTTAGATGAGGGAATGGAAAAAACAAAAAAGGAACAAGATGCTGATAAATTTGCAGCAGAAAATCTAATCTCAGAATCTTCATACCTTTCATTTGTTGATGAGGTGATGCCCACTATTTCTAAGGGGGAAATAGTCGAATTTGCTAATCACGAGAAAATCCCTGTTGGTGTTATTGTGGGAAGACTGCAACATGATGGATTGGTTCCATACTCTATGTTCAACGATCTTAAAAAGACGATTTGTATTTCTGATTAAAATCATAACTTAGCAAAACTGATAATAAAACTATGATATCGATAGCTATTATAATGGTAAGCTGAAAACTATCCTAAAACTTCGAAATTGATCGACAAAAAATTCTCTTACATACGAAGAGAATATTCTAATTTTATCTTTATGTATTGCATTTTTTAATAAAATACATACTGGTGAGCCGGGTGGGACTCGAACCCACGACACCAAGCTTAAGAGGCTCGTGCTCTAACCAGCTGAGCTACCGGCCCGACTCATTCGTTATTTTATCATTTTTTACGCAATTCGTCCAGTAGGAAAATAAGAATTTTTGTCTCACATATCGCTCTGGCTCAGTGGAAAAATAAAATTTCGCTCTTCTTCTTTGAATTATCAGGAAGAGGGCTCTACTTGATGCCTACGGAGCTAAGGAGTTTGTATCGAAAAATGCAAATCCACCCCCCCCACCTCTTCATTTTTCCCCCAAAATGTACTATAATAGCCTCACTGCGAATTGTAGCATAATTTTTCTATATGTTCGTAGATGGAACATTTACATTTTTCAAAGGAGGGAAATATGGACCAAGGAATTACCTTAATGGCCGGATCACTTTGTAACACACTGGAGTACGTGGAGAAAATTTTTCTCGAACACAAGAACGTACTGAAAAGCATCGAACTGTATATCAACGACTTCAATGTTAATCGCGAAAAAATAAATGATATAACAGATGCCCGCTGGAAGAAAATTATTGAAAATCAGAGGAAGAAAGCCGCAGTTAATGGTCAGAAAACCATTCTCGACCAAGATCAACTCTTCCGCTTGTCTGATCAAATCGTAAGCGACATTAGTTACATCACGCTCACGACCGAGTCCTGCCAATTTTTCAAACGCCGCTGGATTGACACCGGTAATATTCGCAGACTGAAGGACGTGATCGATTGTTACAGCAAAAGTTGGAAGCGCTTCAATGGTATTTATTCGAACATCGACTGCTTGATTCGTCAACCGATGTTCCTGAAATATGTCAGAAGTACCGAAGAGCGCCGTCAGGAATTCTGGAGTCTGGTTAATGAATTTTGCAATCAGATTGAGAAAATTGACCATGTTTTGGTGGAAGCTTTCCAGAACGACCTCAAGAATAAGCGCATGCTGCTCGCTGAGCAAAGATATCAAGAATTTTTAAATTATGAAACCGATGGCAGCCTTATTGAGGATGCCGAAGAATTGCAAGCTCAAGAGCTTGAAAATGAACAACTTTTCTCTGGCTGCAAAATTAAATATATTCCGTTAGGACATATCGCAGCCGCCTTCAAGGAAGTTTCTAAGCTTCCGGATCTTACTTCAAATTCTAACCTTAAGCAATTAACTAATTTATTAATTGCCCTTTGAAAACATGGTACGCCGAGAATTTCTCGGCGTATTTTTTTGTTCTATGTTAAAATTAAAGAGAGAGAAATGAGCAAATTAATTATATTTCTCTTCGTTTGTACCCGTACCACCTACGGCGGTTCGGATGCTGCGTTCGTCGAAATATAATAAATAAATTTATTATATTTCTCCTCACTTGCACCCGTAGCTCAGCGGATTAGAGCATCTGTCTTCGGAACAGAGGGTCGAGGGTTCGAATCCCCCCGGGTGTACCAAATTAAATCGAGCCAGTCGGCTCTTTTTTTCTTTCATAAAATCGACAAAAAAACGAACCATCCGGCTCTTTTTTATTTCCACTCCACCCCGAAAATCTAGGTTATAATGAAAGTAATGAACGAAGAAAATCAAAATTTCGCTGATTATGTTTCGCAAATTGACGAAACTCAATTAGCCACCGATTATATCCCAAAGCTCAGTGACACTGAAGTGCTCTATGATTCGGATTACGATGATTTCACTTTTAACCCAGACCCCACTGCGCCTGCCGCCGTCTGCAATCTCAATGAATGTAGTCTTAATAGTTGTGACTTCGACGATGGCGAGCTCACTTGTGGTGATGACTTTGCTGACAACGGCGAAACTATCCAAGGTGGCCCCTGCCAGGACCTTATAGAATATTTTAGCGACAAGCCATATCTAGATTAATCTAATCTAGATTAATCTAATCTTTTGCTCAAACTTCAAGAAGTTTTTTAAATTCCGACGCTATCTCTCTGTACTTAACCCGTTATATTTTTATCTCACGCTAGTCAAAAAAAATAACCTCACCAGAGGTTATTTTCTTATTTGTTGCGCTTGCGCTTTTCGCTGTGCTTGTGATTGTTGTTACGATTCAATTTAGAAATCACAATCTTTTTCTTTTTAACTGCCATATTTTCTCCATGCAGAATTAGTAAAATATTTTATATATTATAGCATATTTTCAGAAAAAAGAGACGCGAGAAGCGTCCCTTTTTGACAAATTTTTCAGAACTTGAATTAATCATGGTATTTTTGAATTTTTGGTCGGAATTCAGATCTATAGCCAATCGTAAATTTTTCGAATTTTTGGTCGGAATTCAGAGCTATGTCAATCATAAATTATTTGAACCTTCGGTCGGAATTCAGCGCTCGAGCCGGCATAAAATTTCAAATCACTCTAGCTCGGCTGCTTTTTAAAATTTTGCTTAAATTCGAGAATTAACGGCAATTCGCTCCTGCGCCCGATACTTGCGGCAATCTCGGAAACTAATTCACCAATCGCCAGAAGCGCGCCCATCGTGTCCGCCTGTTTCAAGGTTTCATCGATCGCATCTTTGACACTAGTGATAATCCAAACCATCTTAGTATCAAACGTAAACACTCGCTCTGTATCCATCAGGCCCGCCATCTTCATTTGCACTTTGCGTGTGAGAAATTGTTCCTGGTAATAATCTTTCAGATTACGAATTTTACTCCGCTGTTCATTAATTTTCGGCTGCGCCACATAGGTATCGCAAGTCTTCACTGGTGGCATTTTCGATTCATTAATAATTACATTCCAATGTCCGCCCAGTTCAATCGAAAACGGCGACGTGCTGAGAATTTTCGATTCCGTCGGTCGATATTTAATATTTATCTTCTGGAAATCGTTAAAATGATTCACCAATTCCGAAAAAGCCGTGTAGGCTCGGGCTAGAGAATTAAGACTTACGTCAATCCACTCCCGCTCGGTCTCTTCGTTAATCGATTCACCTTCACGCTGTGCCAACTTGGAAGAATAAACCAGTACTGCATTATGAATTAACTCAATCTTCAGCGCCTTCGCCAAAAAC
>CALHIA010000108.1 GCA_938030585.1 uncultured Candidatus Saccharibacteria bacterium
GCTCTGGTTGCATCTGGCCAGCCATCTGTTCAGGCTGCGCCTGCATCGCCATCTGTCCCATCGCCATCTGCTTTGCGTCAAAACCATTCGATCCAGGCATCCCCTGAGCTTCAAACATTTGGTTCAATCTAGCCACTGCTTCATCTTGCGTCATTCCAGTTGGAGCCTGTTCCACCATAAAATCACCCGAAGGCATCTGCCCCACCCCATCCGGTATCTGTTCCACCCCTAAAGAATTTAAGCCAGAAAAATCCTGTCGTTCTCGATCATTTACTCCAGAAACCTGCCCAATATTTTTCTGATCCATGCCTCTATTTTAGCATAAAGACTTTGAAAAAACATACTATTTCACCATCTTAGTGAACACAAAAAATAACAAACCAACAAAAATTGCCGGTAAGAAAATCAAAACCAGCAAATTTGTCACACTTGAAGCCACTAAAATCAACAACATAATCGGATACATCGCAATAATTCCCGCTTTAAAATAGTCCGTCTGCGTGGTTCTGTTTTTTAGAAAAACTACCTTCAAAAATAGATTCATCACCCAGGTAATAATTCCAAAAACCAGAACATAAAGCAGCACAAAAGCCAGCATAATCCCTAGCGGGCCGACCATCATTGGCGTAGTAGTGAAGAGCATAACTACCAAAATAACCAAAGAAATTAAGCTTGAAATTCCGATCAAAAGATTAACCATAAGACTATTATAAAGCAATTTCCTATTCCCTCCCAGAAATATTTGAAAATGCTTTTGGTTTCCCATAAATTTTTCTAATGTACGATGGAAAATACCATAGTCAAGCGGGTGGTTATCTGGCAAAAAACATAACTATAAGCCACAACCATCACCGCTTGAAATTGACCGCTCCACTTTTAGTGGGGCAAAAGATCAGCCTTAGCTGATACGCCAGAAAATCTGGCTAACGTAGTCTAAGTCGCTACATTGGTCTTTCTCCTAATTGTTAATGTGTTGTTTATTTTTATTTTTGTCTTTCGACATTCTTATAGTATCACGGGTCTATATTTTATGCAAGTCTTTTTTGCTTAAATTTTAAGTATAAAATACAACAATTATGTTTTCCTATCTGTTATATGCCAGATTTATGAAATAATAATCATTGTATAAAATACTACAAAATATACCGAAAATCTCATGTTGTAATTAATAATAAACTAAAATACAACATTAATCTAATTATTTTCCTCAAAAAAATCTCTTTCTAAAATCAAAAAATAGAAGTTTTGCCTTTGATCCTAAAATCTTTTCATTTTTCAAAGAAAACAGAAGCTAGGCTCCGTCCGGAATAAAATAGCCACCATATTACACATTATCCAAAAATAAAAATTCTCATATTTCCCTTTTCTAAATATCAATTAAAAATATATCAGTAAGAATTAATTAAGATTTTCCATACACCAATCAAAAAAATACATTGATATATGGCAATGAAAAGCCCACTAAAAATCAGAATTTTTTGAAAATCCATTTTAAAAAATCAATAATCATACAAGTAAAAATTTTATTTTACTATTACCCATCAACTCATCGCATTTCAGCAAATATTATAAAAATCCATAGTAAACAACTTCCATCCAAGAACTCGTCACAAAACTTTATTTATAAAAAATAAAAAAATCGCTTAATTTAAGCAAAACAAAAAAAAGAAATCGGTCAAACTGCGAGGAATACCGATTTCTTTTGTAGAGTGTGGAGTTTTTTGGCTATATTGTTTGTTTTTGGCTTGTGAACAATTTTGTTATTCAAAAGCTACCTCTATAATACCGCTTCAAAACGCTAATGTCAACATATTTTTGAATAATTTTTTTACAATTTTGTCTTATTTTCTAGTTTTCCACATCTACCCCTGTTAACTCTGTATACTATTTTTGAACAATTTTAGTTTTGCCTGAACACATATTTTATTATTTTGAGCTATTTTAAGTCATCCACCCCTGTTGGACTTAATTTTACATTTTTTATTTTCAGTCAAAATCCTTTCTCAAGCATTTATTTATTTAAAAATATAAAAAATAGCCTCGAAAAAGGCCATTCAAAATCGATTGGTGGAGCTGCCGGATACTGCCTCCGGGTCCGAAAAATCTCCATGATATCATTCTACATGCATAGTTATTTATTTCATCTTGGTTTCTATCTATAGCGACAAATAACAAAACTATAGATTACCATGACTGTTTTTCAATTCCAGCCTCGTCACTGTCCGAAATCTATTCTCGTAAATCTAATAATCTAACTACTACGAAAACTTGGAGTTAGACCAGCCTATATTAAATTAGGCAAAAGCAGGTGCATAAAGCACGTGCTTGGAAGTATTTTCTTCACTTTTTCAATACTTACGGTATCAATCGTCATGCCTGATATCTGTTAATAATCCGTCTAAGCTTTGTCAGCCCCAACTAGATTAATTATATCATAAAAAGCTTAATTACTCTTATAAGTTTCCTAATTTTACCTATTTAGCTATCCGATACACATTACATAAAAATACTAAGCATAAGCAAGTTATTAAAAACATAAGCAAGTTATCATTCCATTCATTTTATTCACCATCCACCCCTTAAAATGCCGCTTATAATTCTTTTTCATACTCACTAAAATCATCCTTTTCTTGGCATTTTTAATAAAACGATTCATTATGAAACTATGAATGTTAAAGTTTTTACCGCCATCCCCACCGGCTATTCTGGCCAACTGATTGAAGTCGAAGGTACCACCAATAAAGGCCTCCCGAGTTTTAATCTTGTGGGTATGGGAGATAAGACTATTCTTGAATCCAAAGAACGCGTCAGAAGTGCCGTCGTAAACTCAGATTTTTCCTTCCCAAAACATAAAATCATCATCAATCTCGCTCCTGCTGACCTTATTAAAAGTGGCTCTTCCCTGGATTTGCCCATCGCTATCAACATTTTAATTCTCGCTAAACAACTTCGTGAAGAAGATATCAAAGGCCTCTTTTTTACTGGCGAATTGTCCCTCGACGGTAGTCTCAAACCCGTGAAAGGCATCCTCAATATTATTGAAACCGCTAAAAATCACGGCTTCAAACAAATCTTTCTTCCCGCTGCTTCCGCCGCCAAATCCACACTTATCCAAGGTATCGAAATTTACCCCGTACGCACCCTTAAGCAGCTTTTTCTTCATCTTAAACATCAATCACCTATTTCGTCACTTAGTGACTCGGCCCAAATTCTTCCCATAACAACCGCCACTACATCCGCTGAGGCGCCAGATTCTGCTCAAGATCCTTCTCACATAGACTCCTCTTTCTACGCTCTTGATCAAATCCAAGGTCTCGATTTTGCCAAGCGCGCCCTTATTCTCGCTATTGCCGGACATCATAATCTACTCCTATCTGGACCACCAGGCAGCGGTAAGACTCTACTCATGAGCGCCGCTAGAGATCTACTCCCTCCACCTAGCCCCACAGAGCTTATTTCGATTTACAAAATTCACGGTCTCATTACCGAACTTGATCAAATCCCTAGAAAACGGCCCTTCCGTCAGCCTCACCATAGCAGCTCTGCCTGTTCTATCATTGGCGGCGGCAACCCCATTCTCCCCGGCGAGATCTCCCTCGCCCATCGTGGTATTCTTTTTCTCGATGAACTACCCGAATTCCCTAGATCTGTGCTTGAAGCCCTGCGCCAACCACTCGAAGATCACCAAATTTCAATTTCTCGCGCCAAGGAACGTGCCACTTTTCCCGCCAACTTTACACTTTTCGCCACCATGAACCCCTGCCCCTGTGGCTATTATGGCTCACACGTCAAACCCTGCACCTGTACCCCCACTCAAATCCATAACTACACCAAGCACCTCAGTGGTCCCATTTTTGACCGTATTGACATTAAACTTCATCTCCCCTATCTCGATCAAAATCTGCTCATCGACCGCCTCGCCACCAAATCTCTGCCTAAAAATTCCGCTAAAAATCTTATTTTTTACCGAGATAAAATTCTCCGCATCACCCAACTTCAAACTGAACGCTACAATTCCACCAATAAATTCAACGGCACCCTCACATCTGCTGAAATTTCTCAATATATTCACCTAAGCACAACCTTAAAAACCGAATTAAAACGCGCCACCGAAACCCTAAAACTCTCTTCTCGTGCCATCATTAAAATTATCAAACTCAGCCGCACTATCGCCGATTATGATAACTCACTAGAAATCAGACTCGAACACCTCAAAGAAGCCATCTGCTTTACTATCTTTTCGCCCTGATTTACCCCTTGAAAATCCCTAAAAATTTTGTTATAATTCACCCTAAGGTTAAAAAGAAAGGAATCAACATTAGTACTAAGACTTCACGCACCAAAATCAATGGAGAAATCCGCTATGAACAGGTACGCGTTATTGGCACTAATGGAGAGCAGCTTGGCATCATGTCAAGCAAAGAAGCTCAGGTTCTGGCCCGGGAACAAGGTGTCGACCTCGTCGAAATTGCAGGTAATGCCACCCCTCCGGTCGTTAAAATCATCGATTGGGGTAAATATCAGTACCAAAAGATGAAAGAAGAGGCTAAAAATCGTAAAAAAGCTCGCGAAAAGCAATCCGAGCTCAAACAGATGAAGATTGGTCTCAAAATCAGCGACAATGACCTCAACATTAAAATCCGCAAAATTAAGAGTTTTCTCGAAGATGGAGATCACTGCCGCATCATTATCACCTTTAAGGGTCGTGAGATGGCACACAAAGAAATTGGGTCCCAACTTCTTGATCGTATCCTCGAACAAATGGCCGACTACGCCACTGTTGAAGGAAAACCACAATTTGCTGGACGTAACTTATCAGTCGGAGTACGAAAAAAGTAATTTCCTACTTTCAAGGTTCCCTGATCGTACATTGAATACTAAATTAACTAAAAGGAAAGCCTATGCCAAAGCTTAAAACTCACAAAGGTACCGCTAAGCGTATTAAAATTTCCGGCACCGGTAAATTAATCCGCGAACGCGCCTATGGCAACCACATTCTTGCCAAAAAATCTAAAGCCCGCAAACGTAACATGAAGACTGCTGGTGCAGTCGAGGGTAAGATTGCTAAAAACATTAAAAGCGCATTAGGAGTTTAATCATGAGAATCAAAAGAGGTGTTGCCGCACGCGCAAAACATAAGAAAATTCTAGCTGCCGCTAAGGGTATGCAACATTACCGCACCCGCAGCTTCCGTCTAGCTAAACAAGGTGTTATTAAGGCCCTTCGCTACGCTTACCGCGACCGCCGTAATCGTAAACGCGATCTTCGTGCTCTTTGGATCACCCGCATCAATAACGCCGCTCACCAATATGATTTGAATTATTCTCAACTCATTAATGGTATGAAAAAGCAAAATATCGCTGTTGATCGCAAGATCTTGGCCGAATTAGCTGTCAATCAGCCAGCTGCCTTCCAGGCAATTGTCGAACAAGTTAAAAAGGAGATTAAATAATGGCTATTTGCGAAATTTCCGGTAAAGGAAAAATGTACGGTCATAATGTAAGCTTCTCCCAGCACAAGACCCGTAAAGTTTTCAAACCAAACATCCAAAAGAAAACCCTCCTTATCGGTGGTAAAAAACTTAAAATTAATGTCAGTACCGCAGCTCTTCGTACTTTGAAGAAAAAAGGTTTGATCAAATAATTTATTCATTTGGATAAAACAAAATAGACCCGTAAGGGTCTATTTTTAAGCTATCAGTAAGCCGGGTTTTGTAACTAAAAGGTGCAAATACTCTTATCACAAGTAAAACCACAATAAAAGTTTCTTCCCTTTTTAGCCGATAATCATCTATCTAGATATTTTGTTGCCAAAATATTCAAGCGGTAAGCGTGCATCTTCGAACCAAAGTTTAGTAGCACTCCTTGCAGCCAGTAGGGTTTGCCATCAACCATGTCACCATGGATTGCCGTAAGCTCTTACCTTACACTTTTCACCCTTGCCCGAAGGCGGTATTGTCTCTGTGGTACTTTCCCTATTCTTCAATTTTTTAGGCCGAAGCCGTCTAAATTTTCGAACGGTCGCCATTAACGACTACTGCGTTCTATGCTGCCCGGACTTTCCTCTTGGCTGAGCCAAGCGATTATCTTTCAAGCTCTATCTCTATCTTATCACAAAATCCCAGTCAGATTACACCTAAATTTAACTTCATCACTAAAATATC
>CALHIA010000109.1 GCA_938030585.1 uncultured Candidatus Saccharibacteria bacterium
AAGGGGTTATCGACGATCAGTCAATTCTCCCAAGGTGTGACAATTTTTGGTTCTGCCAGAACTAAAGAAAAAGACGTTTACTATCAAAAAGCCATGAAGCTTGGCCGCCTACTTGCAGAAAATGGCCATCCAGTGATCACCGGTGGTGGTCCTGGGATTATGGAAGCAGCGAACCGTGGTGCCTTCGAATATGGCGGTCGATCGGTCGGCTTAAATATCATTTTGCCACACGAGCAAAAAATTAACCCATATCTTACTGACACTATGGAATTTCACTACTTCTTCGCTCGAAAAGTGATGTTAGTAATGTCGAGTAAGGCTTACGCTTTCTTCCCTGGTGGTTTCGGTACCCTAGATGAACTTTCCGAAGTTTTGATGCTAATGCAGGGGAAAAAGATGCCGAAGATGCCATTTTTCTTCATCGGTAAGTCATATTGGAAGCCGCTGATCAAGTTTTTCACCAACAAAATGCTGAAAGAAGGCATGATTAAGAAAGAGGACCTGAAGATTTTCAAGGTCACGGATGACGTGCGCGAAGTGGTGGTTGCTGCAAATAAGATTGGTCACCTGAAAATTGATCAAAATATCTATAATGCTTTCAAATCGGTCTAGATAGCTTAATAACAATTTAAGGTTTAACAAAAATAGAGCCAATGAAGCTCTATTTTTAGTTCTATTTTTAGATTTCAGACTAAAGTCTTTGGATTGGCATCGGATGAAGGTCCTCATCACCGTAAAGCGTGCCGGCTTGAGCGCCGATATAAGAAATCACCGAGGTGGCATTAGCGGCCGCGAAAATTAGAGCATCTTTGAATTTTTTACCATCCAGGATGGCTGATAAAAATCCTGCACCAAAGGCATCGCCTGCCCCGGTGGTGTCTTTTGGAGTCTTCATTTCATATTCTGCTAAGCGATAGGTCTCTTTACCGTTCGTCGCAATAGAGCCACGAGCTCCGGCGGTAATAATCACGGTTTTAACATAACGCGCGAGTTTAACCAAAAGCTCTTCGAGGATTTCCCCTCCGATCAAGGTTTTCGCTTCTTTTTCATTCAAAATTAAAACATCGACATCTTGAAGTAGGCCTAAAAGTTTCTTCTTTTCGGCAATTTCTTCCATGCCGGGGTTCCACATAATTTTAATACCCTTCTCTTTAGCCTTTTCAAAAAAGCGCAGACAAGTATTCATATCGCCGTTCAAGCTAGTGACGTAAAGCCAATCTGGGTTAGATAAATCAAGGTCGGAAGCTTCGAGCTTAGTAAAACTTTCAGAAGCGCCACGGCAAGTTAAAATCGTGCGCTTGCCGGTTTCGGAATCGAGCATAATCACCGAGATACCAGTCTTTTTACGGGTAAAATTCAGGTAGCTGGTGTCGACATTTTCATTTTGAAGAAAATTCAAAATTGCATTGGCTGCACTATCACGACCAAAATTAGAAATCACAATGGTTTCGTGGCCATGTCTAGCGAAATTCGTGGCTGCATTGACCGCACCACCACCGACTTCGAAACTGTTTTTATCGATCGTCAGCTTCTCGCCGGTCTTAATTTCGCCGAGATCGTTGTGGTCGATCATATAGATGTCTTGCAAGACACTACCGAGGCAAACTACGCGACTCATAGGAAGACCCCACGTTTTTTAGCTTCTGCCACCAAGGCCTCATAGGCAGCCTTTTTATCTTCGGGTTGAGAAAGTGCAGAGCCAACATTAATCACATTCACTTCGTAATTAGCGAGAGCACGCACATTAGTCAGATTGGCACCGCCATCCCAACCAATTTCAATATCAGGCTTGATACTGCGAATAATCTTGACCTTTTCGGCCTGCAAAATATCGGCCTTGGCGCCCTGTTGACCGAGATTGCCAGCAAAAATCAGAGCGTGGTCAGCGACTTCAAGATATTTTTTCACTAGACCTGGATAGGTGGTAGGTAGAATTGCCACCCCAGTCTTAATTCCAGCTTTTTTCAACTGATCAAAGATTGGTAAGAGATCCTCCGAGGCCTCGGCATGAAAAATCGCTAGGTGTGGATGAAGGCGTAAAACCTCTGACAAGTGGTCGCTCGGACGAATAGCCATGATATGTAGGTCAAATTGAATACCGTTCGGTAGCTGAGAAATTGAACTTTCTGGCACGCTACGATTCGGCGTAAAAGTGCCGTCCATCAGATCAATCTGAATGCGCTTAGCAAACGAAATATAGGCCTTCATCTGCTCAACAAAAACATTCGTGTCATCGGTTAGAATCGTTGGTACGATAATTGTGTCCTCACCCATATTTGTCCTTTTTAGTAAATATTTTCCTCATCCAGGCGCTGATTACGACGGATGTAGCGTTCTTCTGGAATGAATGGTTCTTCCAAAAATCCTGTAACGGACGCCTTAATTTCTTCCTCTGACATATAGTCTGAAGAAAGACAGAGGACATTGGCGTCATTATGTTTACGGCCGATACGAGACAAAGATTCGGTATAGCCACAAATCGCGCGAATGCCACGGAAGCGGTTGGCTTGAATCGAAATGCCATGAGCGGAACCGCAAATAAGGAATCCACGCGCGGTAGGATTTTCGCGCACCGCACGAGAGACAGCAATTGCAGAATCATTAAAATCGTCGCCTGGCTGAATCGTGAGAGGACCGAGATCTGTCACCTCAATATTCATTTCAGGATGTTGATTTTGATATTCGGCCAAAAAAGTCAGAAGACGTTGCTTAACAGTAAATCCACGGTGATCAGAGGCGACGTAAAGTTGCATTTTATTCCTTTCCAAAATCAGCAGTTAATTCAACAAGACGATTGGAATAGCCCCATTCATTGTCATACCAAGCCACAATCTTAATCAAATCACCGTCCACTACATCAATGAGCGGAAGATCGACGATGCAGGAATGTGAATCACCACGATAATCAGATGAAACGAGTTCTTCGTTCGATACTCCGAGGATGCCTTCATAGAATGGCTCGCTGGCAACTTTTTCAAAAAGCTGGGTGAGCTCTTCCTTGGTGGTGGTACGAGAAAGTACGGCAGTAATATCAGCAAGTGAAACTACAGGGGTCGGGACGCGAACAGAAAGACCATTGAACTTGCCCTTGAGGCTTGGAATGGTTAAGGCTGCAGCTTTCGAGGCACCGGTAGTAGTTGGCACGATATTTTCAGCAGCCGAACGTGCTTCACGAAGATCTTTGGCTGGAGCATCGAGCAGACGCTGTGAACCAGTATAGGAATGTACTGTGGTCATCATGGCTTTCTTGACACCAAAATTATCCTCAAGCACCTTCATAATTGGCGCAATGCAGTTCGTGGTGCAAGAAGCGTTAGAAAGAACCTTATCTTCTTTAGTAACTTCACCTTCGTTCACGCCAAGTACGATAGTTTTAGCACCTTCACCCTTAGCTGGAGCAGAAATTACTACTTTACGAGCGCCGGCCGCGAGATGAGCCTTGGCTTTTTCTGGGTCAGTGAAGAAACCGGTGGACTCAATCACCACATCGACACCTAATTCATCCCAAGCGAGATTGGCTGGATCTTTTTCGGAAAAGACGCGGATTTTTTTGCCATCCACGATAATATTTTGATCATCAAAAGTCACTTCACGACTGTAAGTACCATAGCTGGAATCATGCTTGAGAAGAAAAGCGAGCGTTTTAGTGTCGGTCAAATCATTGATAGCTACAACTTCGAGATCACGTCGCATCAAAGCAATTTTTAGAGCATTTCGACCAATGCGGCCAAAACCATTGATTGCAATTTTAATCATTTTCCTCCTTTTTTCTTTTATTATAGCATAAGAGAGTTCAGAGAAACAAAAAAAATACCACCTCGAAGAGGTGGTATTTTCGTACTCGTAATTTAAGCGCGAGCAAAGTGGGCAAAAGCACGGTTGGCTTCGGCCATGCGGTGAGTGTCTTCCTTTTTCTTGAAAGCGGCACCAGCACCGTTGAAAGCGTCGACGATTTCAGCTTCGAGACGGCGTGAGTATGGCATACCCTTGCGAGAACGAGCTGATTGCACGAGCCAAGAAAAGGCAAAGTGCATTTGACGGTGACCAGAAATTGGGAATGGAATTTGGTAGTTAGCACCACCGACTCGGCGGGATTTAACTTCGAAATCTGGAGAAACGTTAGCGACAGCCTTTTCGAGGACTTCGACTGGATTCTCAGAGTTCAATTTCTTGGCAGCACCTTCGATAGCAGCGTAAACTGCGCGTTCAGAAGCTTGCTTTTTACCATCAAGCATTGATTTGTTAATCAAGCGTTGAACGAGGACTGACTGATATTTACGATCAGGCATCACCTTACGTTCGAGAGATTTGGTAGTTTTACGTGGCATAATTACTTACCCTCCTTCTTAGCGCCGTACTTAGAGCGGCCTTGCTTACGACCATTAACACCTTGAAGGTCGAGAGTACCACGAACGATGTGATAACGCACACCTGGAAGGTCAGGCACACGACCACCACGAACGAGCACTACAGCGTGTTCCTGAAGGTTGTGACCTTCACCACCGATGTAAGCCCAAACTTCTTGACCGTTGGTAAGACGCACACGAGCGACCTTACGAAGAGCAGAGTTAGGTTTCTTTGGGGTTTTGGTAGTAACCTTGATACAAACACCACGCTTGAAAGGTGAAGCTTGGTTGTAGTAACGAGTTTTAAGAGTGTTGACGATAGAACCAAGGGCTGGT
>CALHIA010000110.1 GCA_938030585.1 uncultured Candidatus Saccharibacteria bacterium
GTGGTACCGTCGCTACTGGTCGTATCGAACAAGGTATCGTCAAATTGAATGACGAAGTTGAAATCGTTGGTTTGAAGCCTACCCAAAAGTCTGTCGTTACTGGTATCGAAGCCTTCCACAAGACTCTTAACGAAGGTGAAGCTGGTGATAACGCAGGTCTATTACTCCGTGGTATCGAGCGTGATCAAATCGAACGTGGTCAGGTTATTGCTAAGCCAGGTTCCATCACCCCACACACTGAATTCGAAGCTCAGGTTTACATCTTGAAGAAAGAAGAAGGCGGCCGCCACACCCCATTCTCAAAGGGTTACAAGCCACAATTCTACTTCCGTACTACCGATGTTACCGGTGAAGTCGAACTTCCAGCTGACAAAGAAATCGTTATGCCTGGTGACACTGTTACCTTCCAGGTCAAGCTTCTTTCAGCTATCGCTATGAACAACAACGACCGTTTCGCTATCCGCGAAGGTGGCCGTACTGTCGGTTCTGGTGTTGTTACCAAGATTATCAAATAATCTATAACAGCCTAAATACCTCTCCTTCGGGAGAGGTATTTTTTGTCTTGACGAACCTCTGTTTTTATCGTAAAATAAATCTACTATTATTAATTGAATTCTAAAAACTCATTGACGCATCAAGCATCTGAAGTTATAGAATTAGAAGGAAAACAATGGCAGACGCAAAAAACGAAGGCTTGAAGATCCGTATTCGTCTCAAAGCCTACGACCATCGTGTAATCGACCAAAGCGCTAAGCAAATCGTCGATACCGCTATCCGTACTGGTGCCGCCGTTTCTGGCCCAGTCCCACTACCAACTAAGCGCAGTACTTTTACTGTGGTGAAATCACCTCACGTTTACAAGACCGGTGGTGAAGCTTTCGAAATGAAGATTCACAAGCGTCTCATCGACATCACCAATGCTACCCCAAAGACCATTGATGCACTTCAAAACTTGTCTTTGCCAGCTGTCGATGCTGAAATCAAAATGTAATTAAAACATAAATTACTTGAAAATCCCAATCTTGAATTGGGATTTTTGATTTGTTTTACGATAATCTTTATGTTAAAATTATCGTACATGACGAGCGATAAAAATCAAAAACTGCGAATCACCCGTTCATGGCTAAAAAGTCTTGCCGGCTTTTTTACCTTAACGGCCTCAATTTTTAGCTTGAACTTGATTTTTG
>CALHIA010000111.1 GCA_938030585.1 uncultured Candidatus Saccharibacteria bacterium
ATGCCAGCAGGGATTGAGGTGATTAAAATATTTAACGCGAGCTTATAATCTTTTTTTACAAATACACGTTGCACGATTTCCCAAATCGTTTGGCGATAATAGAAAAGCAACGCAAACAGCGTACCAAAATTAATTAATTCCAAAAAGAAATGAAAATCTTCCGCGCGTCCACCCGCACCCAAAATGCGCTGCGTGATTTCGAGATGTCCAGAGGAGGACACCGGAATAAATTCAGTAATACCTTGTACAAGACCTAAGACGGTCGATTCTAGAATGTTCATATTTTTATTATAGTCTCCGGCCCCCATCTTTACAATCTATGAAAATCATGTATAATATTCCACAAGTATATTAATCATTAAATCGTTTTAAACAGGAAACTATAATGCCGATTATCAAATCTGCAAAAAAGGCAGCTCGTCAAGCAGTCAAACGCACTGCAAAGAATCAACAGATCAAGAAGTTCATCAAGAACGCTCTTAAAGCTTTCAAAGCTAACCCAACTGCTGAAAATCTTTCCAAGGCTCAATCTGAATACGACAAGGCTGCAAAGAAAGGCCTCCTCAAGAAGAATACCGCTTCTCGTCGTAAGGCTAACTTGGTGAAAATCGCTAAGGCTTCTAATGGCGCCAAGGCTGAAACCACCGTTAAAAAAGCTACCGCCAAGAAGGCTACTGCAAAAAAGACTGTCGCTAAAAAGACAACCGCTAAGAAGACCACCAAAAAGGCTGCTTAGTAAAAAGACCTCTCTGGAGGTCTTTTTTTGTGCAAAAATCTCAAATCTAAAAATCAATTTTAAAGACTAGGAATCCTCAGCAATAATCCTTCAAGTAATACCCAGGGTTCTTTGCTAAAATCCGTCGATTTTACTAGCACGTCGATTTTAGCTAATTCTTTTAAAATCGCCCGGGCTTTTTTGGGATTTTGCTCTAGTAAATCACAAGCCTTTTTCGTCCAAGCGCCAATCGTCACATAAGGATCATTGTCGGATTCAATACCTTGCAAATTTTTTACCGCGCGCCTGCCATCCGTCATTGCTAAATCAAAAATTCGAAATACTGCATTGCGATCCACCATCTGCTCTGCCGCTGCAAAAGTTTCGAATTTAATCTCCGAATTAGTTTTTGCCAGCTTCACTAGTTCCTTATAAACCGCCCCACGCTTATCGAGTTTAGTTTCAAGTAGAACAATTTTATGTGGCGTATTTATCAGGCTCGGCAGTTTTTCCACCAAATCTTTTTTCAAAAACAGATCTTTAATCAAAATTCGACGCTCCGCCTCAAAAAATGTTACGCCGAGAAAAATCGATTCCAGTTCTACTAGACCAATATTATCCGCATCGATAATCTCGATTTTTTCGCCCAAAATCATCCGGGCTTTTTGCTCGGCTTTTTTGCGGTCCTCTCCGTCAAAAATATAAATCATTCAGGTCCTAAAATTTCTTTTGACAGTATGGACAAAGATGTGTGCCACGTCCTGCAACCTTAATTTTGATAATTTCCGTCCCACATCTTTCGCATGGTTCACCCTCGCGACGAAAAACTTTGGCAAACTTAGTTAAATAATCACCCTTCGTACCATCAGCCTTCACGTAAGTCGCCATCGTACTGCCACCAGAATCAATAGACTCTTGCATGACCGTACGCGCGCCAATTAATAACTCATGAATTTCTTCATCACTCAAACTTTCCACAATGCGCTCTGGGTGGATTTTGGCAAAATAAAGCGACTCATCGGCGTAAATATTGCCCAGCCCGCAAACCACTGTTTGGTCTAGAATCGTCGGCTTAATCAAAGCTTTTTTATGTCGCATCAAATTCTTTTTGAATTCTTCATCGGTCATATCCCACGGCTCTTTGGCAAGCTTCTTGATAAAAGGTTCATTCATAACTTCACTAGTTTCTAGTACTTTACAGAAACCGAATTTCCTCTGATCGTTAAAATAAAGCGTACCGACCTGCTCTAGTTCACCGGCCGCAGTTTTTTCGCAAATCTCAAATTCCACACGTGTCTGTTTATTCGGTAAACCTCCATAAAAACTTTCGCTGGGATGTCCGCCCGAAAAACCATCCTTATCGAATAGTTCCGTTTTAAAATCACCTTGCGAAATCATCTTCACGAAATCTTTACCAGATTCTGTCCCGAGATTTCGATAAATTAATTGCCCGGTCATTCTCAGATGCACCATCATTGAAACGCCATTTTCGAAATCAAAAATCAAGGCCTTGCCGAAGCGTCGCATGCCCAAAATCTTTTGTCCTTCGATTAATTCCTTTGGTCCATAAAAAGAGGAGAGGGAACTAATTTTGACTTTTCCCACGGATTTATGTTTAGTAAATTTCAAAACCCCCCTGAGGATTGTTTCAACTTCTGGTAACTCTGGCATACCTCTATTATAACTGTGTTAGTTTTCCTTGCAACCCCAAGATGATTATGTTATATTTTAAGAGGAAAAGAGTCAAAAATGCAAACAAATAATCAAAATTCAAATTCACCTATTAATCCTAAGCTCGGTAGTAGTGTCACTAATGCCATTAAAAATGCGGAAGCTGGCGAACTGCCGGCTCTTGATGATATCAGTAATATTACTAACCGAGTGGTCGAAAAAATTAAAGCCAGTGAAAATATTTTGATTGCGCTCTCCAAAAATCCGAATATCGATGAAATTTCCGCCGCGCTCGGTCTTGCCATGATTCTGGATACCATGCGTAAGCATGTCACCGCGATCTTTTCCGGCCAAGTGCCAAATGTTTTGCAA
>CALHIA010000112.1 GCA_938030585.1 uncultured Candidatus Saccharibacteria bacterium
ATTTTTCTTTCACTGATGAATTTGAGAAGTTGACTGGTTTATTATGTTATAATAGAGATTATGAGAAAACTGTCTGGAGAACTAAAACAACAAATCAATCAACATGTTACAGTCTCTGGTTGGGTAAATTCTAGGCGTGATCACGGTGGGTTAATCTTCATTGACTTACGTGACCACGAGGGGATTATTCAGCTAGTGATCACCCCAGAAAATGCTGAAAATTTTGCCATCGCCGAAAGTTTACGCGATGAATTCGTTATTTCGGCTACTGGTCTAATTCGTGAGCGCGACCCTGCTCTTCGTAATCCTCATATTGCTACGGGCGACATTGAATTAGTGGTCGACTCACTGGAACTCTTAAACCGTTCTGAACCTTTGCCGGTTAATACCCATGATGACGGTGTGGAATCTGGCGAAGAGCTTCGTCTTAAGTACCGCTATCTTGATTTGCGTCGTCCAAGTATGCTTCATACCTTGCGTCGTCGTGCTGAATTTTATCACTTCATGCGTGATTATATGGAAGCCCACGATTTTATCGAAGTCACTACGCCAATTTTAGCTAACTCCAGCCCAGAAGGTGCCCGTGACTTTCTTGTGCCATCCAGACTTCGTCCAGGACAGTTTTATGCCTTACCTCAAGCTCCCCAACAGTTCAAGCAACTTCTCATGGTTGGTGGAATTCCTCGTTATTATCAAATCGCTCCATGTTTCCGCGATGAGGACCCACGCGCCGACCGTCTTTATGGTGACTTCTATCAGCTCGACCTTGAAATGTCTTTCGTCGAAGAGGGTGAAGTGGTGCGTACTACTATGGAACCGTTAATTAAATCTTTGGTTACCGATTTTGCTCATAAGAAATTACTCTCAGAAGAAATTCCACGTATTCCGTATCAGGAAGCTATGAATCGTTTTGGTGTGGATAAACCAGATTTACGTTACGGCATGGAATTGATTGATTTGAAAGAAGCTTTGAAGGACACCGCTTTTAAGGTCTTCCAAACTGAATCCGTCAAAGCTATTTGTGTGAAAAATGGCGCCACTCTTTCGCGTTCCCAAATCGACAATTTCACCGAAAAAGCTCGTAAACTTGGCGCGGGTGGTCTTGCTTACATCATCTATGAAAATGATGAAGTGAAAAGTCCAATCGCTAAATTCCTTACTGAAACTGAATTAGCTAAAATCAAAGAACTCACCGGTGCTGAGAATGGCGATGCTGTGTTCTTCGGCGCTGATTCACTCTCAAAAGTTAACAAGGTTCTCGGCCAACTTCGTATCGCGTTTGCTGATCACTTTAATTTGAAGGATGATAATGTTGTCGCACTTTGTTGGATCGTTGACTTTCCATTCTATGAATGGGACGAAGGTAAAAATAAATTAGACTTCGGTCACAACCCATTCTCTATGCCAAAAGGTGGGCTTAAGGCTCTCGAAGCCGCCGAGACTGACGCCGAAAAGCTTGCCATTGTCGCCGATCAATACGATATGGTGATGAATGGTTTTGAAATCTGCTCTGGTGCCGTACGTAATCACAGTCCAGAAGTGATGTATAAGGTTTTCGGTATTCTTGGTTATGACGAGAAATATGTTGAAGCACGTTTTGGCGGTATGTTGAATGCCTTTAAGTTCGGTGCCCCTCCTCATGCTGGTTGTGCTTTTGGTATTGAGCGTATTTTTATGGTCCTAAACGATAATAAAAATATTCGCGATATCGTAGCCTTCCCGAAGAACGGTTCAGGTGTCGACCTCATGATGAGTTCACCTTCCTTCGTCGATCCAATTCAGCTCGAAGAAGCTCACCTTCAAATTGTAGAGGATGAGGAATAGAGGCAAACTAAATTCCGACCTCGAAATTAAAGGAAATAAAAATCCGACTTCAAAAAATCAAAATCAAAGCAAATAAAAATCCGGCTCTAAGGCCGGATTTTTTAGGCAGAACTTCTTAGAAGAGCCAGAGTGCGGCGAAAATTCCAAGAGATAAAATCACACGATAAACACCGAAGCTTGGAATTGAATTTTCTTTCTTGAAATATTTCATTACGATTTGTAGTGCGATTAATCCAGAAACAAAGGCTACTAAGTTCGAGAGTAAAAGCATGCCTAAATTGCTAGTAATGTAAGCTCTCGAAGAACTTGAAAGTAGTGATTTGCCACAGACCGCAATCATGATTGGCAGACTTGCTAAGAAAGAATATTTCGCTGCCGACTTCGAATCAAGTCCCATCACGCGGCCAGTAATAATCGTTGAGCCAGAGCGGGAAACCCCAGGAATCAAAGCGAAAGTTTGCGCTAAGCCAATCACCAAAGCACGGCCCGGAGTTAATTCGTTTTCATCTTTTAATTTCGATAAGTGCGGTAATTTATTCACGAAGATCATAATTAATCCGACAAAACCCATCGCAAAGCCAATTGTAGCAAGACTCGAGAAGAAAGGTAATTTTTCGATTACTTTCGATAATATCAAGCC
>CALHIA010000113.1 GCA_938030585.1 uncultured Candidatus Saccharibacteria bacterium
GCCCCAGAAAGCTTCGCATCGATTATAAAGGTCGTCTAAGTCGAGTGAGCGAATCCATTGGCCGTTTAGCCAAATGAGCCGCTGCTCGTCAAACCGTGCGCCTGATTTTTGGACGCGGTCAAGTGAGAACTTTTCTATTAGTTCGACTTTGCTGAAAATCTCTTGTTCAGTGCCGTCGTTCCAGCCGAGTTGCGCTAAGAAATTCAGCATCGCTTCTGGCAAAATTCCCTCTTTTTGGTACTCGGTGACACTTTTTGCGCCATCACGCTTGCCCAGCTTCTTATTGCCGGTTGGCGCCATGATGTGTGGTACGTGCGCCAAAATTGGTGGTTCAATTCTTAAGGCTTCATATAAAGATAAATATTTGGGCGTACTGGCAATATATTCTGAGCCACGAATAACATGGGTGATTTTCATCTCAAAATCGTCAATGATATGAGCAAAATTATATGTTGGTAGTCCGTCTGCCTTGATTAGGATAAAATCGTCAAGCGCCTCTGGCCCAGCTGACAATTCACCCATGACGGCGTCTTGCCAAGAATATCGCTTAATTTCCGGAACCTTAAAACGGAGCGGCATACCCAGCTGCCATTCTGGTGGATTTTCTGGCCGATGGTCGCGGTATAAGAAAGCTCGCTTCTCGGCCTTGGCTTGGTCGCGGAAGGCTTGAACTTGTTCTGGCGTGTACGGATCGGCGTAAGCTAAGCCCTCGTCCATCATTTTCTTAGCCCACTTAAGATAAATTTCCCGTCGGTCTGTTTGATGATATGGTCCGAAATTGCCAACCTCTTCTGCGCTATTGAGATTTGGTCCTTCATCCCAATCTAGTCCCAGCCAATTTAGAGTTTTTAGAATCAATTCCTCCGCTCCGTCGACAAATCTAGCTTGGTCGGTGTCTTCGATGCGTAGGATAAAATCACCCTGATGTTTCCGGGCTATAAGGTAGGTGTAAAGTGCAGTACGAACATTGCCGACGTGAATATAGCCAGTCGGACTTGGCGCAAAACGAGTTCTAGTAGTCATGAGTAAATTATATCACGTTAACTGATGTGCTACAGGCTGGTTGCGATTTTCTG
>CALHIA010000114.1 GCA_938030585.1 uncultured Candidatus Saccharibacteria bacterium
TCTTTTGACTGCTGCATACTTTCGAATTCTCGATTCATTTCTTCTCGAGCAGCTACTCTTTGATCCCATGCTGATTGCATTCTGTCGTGAGCTTCGTTTGCACGATTTTTTGCATCAATATACTTCTGGAATGCGGCTTGCTTGCGCACAAAAGCTTCCTGCTTACGAGCAAATAAACTGTCCAATTCGGCACTTCTTGGCATATTAGTCACCAACCTTTCTTAAAGAACAAAGCTATGTTTTTAGCTTAACATTGAAACAAAAATATTCTACAATATTTTGTATAAAAAATCAAGTATTTTATTGCTGGCCCGATAATACCACAAACTAAAATTAAGAAAACTACCTTTCAGTAGCTTTCTTAATCTAGTCAAGCTAAGGAATTTTAACCTTAGCTAATAGTTTTTCTTAATCGCGGAAGTGTCGTTTCTAGGAAATATTTTTCTAGTCGCGGCGAAGTTGTTTTTCAGAGATGATGCGCTTGCTACTGATATAAGTCAGGAGGAAGTAACCACCATAAATTAACACAATCATCGAAACAGTCATCGGAATCGAAGCGAGAAGCCCGTCAGAGCCGAATGATTCGATAATGCTTGAGGCAAACATAATGCCAAAAATGGAATGGATGATGCCGATAAGCAATGGTGCGATAAAGAAGATTGCGATTTGAACGAAGAGTGCACGATTCAACATCTTATTACTGGCGCCGAGGCGACGTAAGGCAGCATATTTTTCGGTATTATCGGAAGATTCAGAAAGTTGCTTGAGCGCTAGAATTGCGGCAGAGGAAATGAGGAAGATGGTACCGAGATAAAAGCCTACGAAAGTGGCAATAGCCTGCATACCGACCATACCAGATTTTACTAATAATTTAGTATAGAAATTAATGGCAACACCGCTTGGACGATCAGCTTGCTTAGCGGAGCTCCCGGCTTTCTGTGTATCCTCTTCAGATGAATTAGCCCCATTGACGGATAAGCCTCCGAGGTCGAAAGCCTTGCGTAGATCATCATCAACCTGTTCGGCAGTGCGAGAATTTTTGAGATTATAATTCATCAGCATGGCTTGAGTACCGATTGGCTGGTCAGTAATTACATTGTCAGGAACGACGAGAATACCAGTATTAGACTTAAAACCAGATGAAGTAATGAAGCCTTCTTGATGTTTTTTGGCGACTGGATCGAGGGTGAAATTACGATATTTAATTTGAGTATTGCCTGCAAGGGTTTTATCGAGAATCTCCGCCATAGTCTTAAAGTCGGCCAGGAACTGATATTGATTGTCTTTCAAGTGAATTTCATCACGATGATAGAGCTTCGCGAGCTTATTATAGTCAGAGACGCGAACCATTGGCACAGTAGTTTTCGACATAAAAGCTTCCGCGGTCCCCGTCATAACTCCTGACGGTAAAATTTGACCAAAAGTGAATTTACTATCAGCATAAACATTTAGCTCAAGATGGTCTTTAATATCTTTCGCAAGATCTGGATTTTGATTAATCAAAATTTGATAGAGTGACTTCTTCATGTAGGCTTGCGAAGTGGCAAGAGCAGCTTTTTCCTGGTCATTAGACATGTGGGATAGATAGCCAACACTACTATTCGAGCCGTAAACCGCGAGATAATCAGTCAGTTCAGTCATAGCATCAACCGGCGTATTATAAGCTAACTCCTTTTTCATTGACTCATTGATCGAGAAACAGAGTGAAAGAATGCTAATCGTGAGAAACAACAGAAGGCTAATTAAAGACATGGAAACCACGGCGGTATTCACTTTGCTGGAAATCTGGCGGAAGACGAAGGAATTCAGCCCCTTAAAGTAAAACTTTTTACTGCGAGTGACAATTTCCATAATCAGGCCAGAGAGTGACCAGAAAATCAAGAAAGTCGAAACTACACCAGCAATAACTGGCCAAAGAAGATTATAGACACGATCCATGAGGGAGATTTTATCGTTATTTACCCACCAATAAGCATAACCCAGCACCGAAGCAGAAGCTAGAAAGACGATAGCGCGAAGCAGTGGATTTTTCAGGAAAGCTTTTTCGGATTTCTTACTACCTTGCAGTAACTCAATAATCTTTAGACGGCCAACGATGACAGTATTGAAGAAAATCACGATGAGATAGATGAGACCGAAGTAAAGAATCGTATCGAAGAAGGCTTTTTCGGAAAAAACAAAAGTGAATTTATCCATATTAGCCTCGAAGAGTTTGGCGATTAGGACGCTAATTAACTGGGAAACGCCAATACCAAGTAGAAGTCCCACGCCGAGGGAAATTACGCCAATCATTAGAGTTTCGAAGAAGAGAAGGCGGGAGATTTTACGCTTGCTCATACCGAGTGTGAGATAGATGGCGAATTCTTTATTGCGTCGCTTGATTAGGAAACGGGAGGCATAGATAATCAAAGCACCGAGAATAAAGACCACGAGGACACTCATACCAGAGAGGATTTTCGCTAGTAGGTCGACGATGAGCTTGCGAGAATTATTCAATTCAAGTACGGCCGCCTGAGATTCTACAGAGTTAAAAACATAGAAGAGCGTAACACCGAGTACTAACGTAAAGAAATAAATCGCATAATCCTTGATGCTGCGCGTAATATTTCGAAACGAAAGCTTAAATAACATCAGCGTCGCCTCCACCTAAAGTAGACATCACGCGGATGATTTCGTCAAAGAATTCCTTGCGAGTTTTATTTTCACGGTGAATTTCATCGTAGATTTGGCCATCCTTAATAAAGATAATGCGGGTAGCAAAGCTAGCCGAGAAAGCATCGTGGGTGACCATGAGAATAGTAGCCTGAAGCTCCTGATTCAGGTAATCGAAGCGTTCGAGGAGAAGCTTAGAAGACTTGGAGTCAAGTGCACCAGTAGGCTCATCGGCGAGAATTAATTTCGGATTAGTAATAATGGCGCGAGCGGAAGCTACACGTTGTTTTTGACCGCCAGAAAGTTGATATGGGAACTTTTGTAAAATGGCCTCAATATCGAGATTCTTGGCGACAGCTTTGACTTTTTCATCAATTTCGGAAGCTTTGATGTTCTGAATCGAGAGTGCCAATGCGATATTTTCGTAAGCGGTAAGATTATCAAGGAGATTAAAATCCTGGAAGATAAAACCTAGCGATTCACGACGGAAGCGGTTAAGTTTCTCGCCTTTGAGTTTCGTGATATCGGTACCGTCGACAAGAATTTGACCAGAGGTCGGACGGTCGATCGTGGAAATCAGGTTTAATGTAGTACTCTTACCAGAGCCGGAGGCACCCATGATTGCAAGAAATTCACCTTTTTTCACGGAGAAGGAAAGATTATCGACGGCCTTCGTGAGACTATTTCCCTTGCCGAAAGTCTTAGTAACTTTTTCAACAGAGAGAATTTTATTTGTATTAGCCATTTACCTCCTAACAAATAAATTAAATGTGACTTATTTTATTTTAGCATAAAAGTGATATTATCGAATTACGATGAATAGTTTCGATAAAATTACTGAAAAATTAAGACGTGATCCGAGAAATGTTTTATATACCGAGCGCAATGTGGGGCCAATTAATCAACTGAGCGATAAGGCAGAAATATTAATCATCGGGCAAGCACCTGGCCGAAAGGTGGAAGAGAGCGGGGTGCCATTTGCGGATAAATCTGGCAAAAAGCTGCGCGAGTGGATGGGGGTGAGTGAAGAAGAATTTTATTCTGAAAAAATTGCGATTCTGCCAATGGATTTTTATTATCCTGGTAAGGGCAAAACTGGCGATCTGCCGCCACGAAAATTTATCGCCGAAGAATATCACCCAGAAATCTTAAAATTGATGCCGAATATCAAGCTTACGATTTTGATTGGACAATATGCGATGAAGTATTATCTCGGCTCTAACACTAAGGGGAATTTGACCGAGACAGTACGGGCATTTCAGGATTATCTACCTGAATATTTCCCAATCGTTCACCCAAGCCCACTAAATTTCCGCTGGCAGGCGAAGAATCCTTGGTTCGAGGAAGAAGTAGTACCGGTATTACGGGAGCGAGTAAGGAAGATTTTGAAATAATTTTAGTTATTTTCGGCGTCTTTGATTTTTTGAATCATATCACGAAGCTTGGCGGCCTGTTCGAATTCGAGATTGGCGGCGGCGAGTTGCATTTGCTCAGAAAGTTCTTTCATCAGAGACGGAAGCTCGGTTTTCGGCACTTTCTTAAGGTCTAATTTATCTTCCTTGGCCTTTTCTGGAATAATCGCACGGAGGCCCAACGAGATTTCTTTCTTAATAGAGGTAGGCGTAATACCATGCTCCTTATTATAGTTTTGCTGAATTTCACGGCGACGATTAGTTTCAGAGATTGCGCGTTCCATACTTTCGGTGATATTATCGGCATACATAATAACATGACCTTCGACATGGCGCGCTGCACGACCAATGGTCTGAATAAGTGCCGACTCGGAACGCAAAAAACCTTCCTTATCTGCATCAAGGATTGCCACGAGCGAAACTTCTGGCAAATCCAACCCCTCACGTAGTAGATTAATACCGACTAGTACATCATAGACGCCAGAACGCAAATCACGCAAGATATCACCACGCTCTAGGGTGTCGATGTCGGAATGAATGTAGGCGGTTTTAATCTTATGGTCCTTCAAGTGGTCGGTCAAATCCTCCGCCATGCGCTTAGTGAGAGTAGTAACAATGACGCGTTGATTTTTAGCGATACGGTCTTCGATTTCATGCATCAAATCATCAATTTGGCCTTCACTTGGTCGAACTTCGATTTCTGGATCAAGGAGTCCGGTCGGACGAATTACTTGCTCAGCTGGCTTAGGAGAGACCTCTAATTCATACTTGCCTGGAGTAGCGGAAACATAAATAGCTTTATTGATGTGTTTATCGAATTCGGTAAAAGTTAAA
>CALHIA010000115.1 GCA_938030585.1 uncultured Candidatus Saccharibacteria bacterium
GAAAATCAAAGAAAAAGAAGCAAAATCAGCTGTTTAAAGGCTGATTTTTTTGTGCGAAAGGCTTTTATTGTAGCATTTTCTGTTGGTTTTTGGGTATTCTCCTCGTGTAATTTAGTCTCAGTTTTTAGGTTGGATATCCCACCCAGTGGAACTTTTTTCTCTCTGTTATTAGCAAAATTTTTTTCCTCATGCATACCGAGATATTGTTTCATCGGCGTAGCCTCGCGCTTCATCGGTTGACGTAGTTTTTCGCCTGGAGAAACTAATTTTACTGGTTGTTTATTCGTTACAAAACGAGAAGAATTTTTATTCGACAAAAACTCGTGCATGGAATTAGTTTTATTCGCCGCAGTTTGTTTGGCATTATTTTTTATGTTCGCACTTTTTAAATTGGATTTTGAGTCTGTCACGCAGCCCTCCACTTATTTGTTCAGAATTTAATTATAACACAAGAAAAAATGTTAAAATATACTTATGAAATTATCCGAAGAACTCATCTGGCGTGGTTTCGCCGCCGAAAATAGCTTTACTAATCCTTCCGAACTTGATGAAAAAGCAAATAAACGCTTCTATTTTGGTGCCGACCCTTCAGCTGACTCTTTAACTATTGGTAATCTTGCCGCTCTCATGATGTGTGCCTGTTTTGTACGTCATGGTTACGAGCCAACCCTTCTAGTTGGTGGTGCTACTGGTCAAATTGGTGACCCTAAGGAAAATGGTGAACGCGAATTGAAACCTCTCGAAGAAGTTGCGCATAATAAGGAATGCATTCGTCGTCAAATGGCTAATGTAATTAGTTTTGATGGTGCTGCCGATACGCGAAATGATGGCGACCCAGATAATGACCACTATGAATTACGCCTAGTCGATAACTATGATTGGTTTAAAAACATTAATTTCTTAGATTTTTTGCGTGAAGTCGGTAAAAACTTCTCCATGACGCAGCTTCTCGATCGTAAATTTATCCAAAATCGCATCGGCGAAGGCGGCTCTGGCATTTCTTATGCGGAATTTTCTTACTCATTGATTCAGGGTTATGATTTTCTTCACCTCTATCGTCATTATGGCATTGACCTGCAACTTTGTGGGGCTGATCAGTTTGGAAATGCTTCCTCTGGTGTTCATCTGATTAAACGCCTCGAAGGTGGTCGCGCCGATGTTTGGTCTACTCCTCTGGTGATTGATCCGGTGACTGGTCGTAAATTTGGTAAATCCGAAGGGAATGCGATCTGGCTTGCCAGCCAGGATAGTGGTTCTGGTAATTACACCTCCATCTTTGATTTTTATCAATTCTGGCTCAATCAATCTGATCAGGCTGTCGAGTCTTTGATTAAAATCTACACGGTTCTATCGAAAGATGAAATCGATCAAATTCTGGCCGAACATCAGGTTCATCCCGAACTTCGCATCGCTCAAAAGGCCCTTGCTCGTGGTGCGACTGAGGTGGTCCATGGTAAATCTTCTGCTACCGCGGTGATTACTCTCACTGAATTACTCTTCGGTGGTCGTAAGGTGGAGACTCTTTCTGAATCGGAAATCGAAAGCATCACTATCCTCCTGCCACATTTGAATCTTGATGGCAGCGAAATTAATTTAATTGACGCTCTCGTTGAGCTTGGTTTGGTGAGCTCTCGTTCTGAAGCTAAAACTTTGATCTTAGGTAATGCTATCTCTGTAAATAATCAGAAAATTCAAGACCCATCCTATCAAATTTCTTCCTTCGCTATTTTAAAGCGTGGCAAAAATAAATTCGCCATTGTCAAATAATCGACAAATCAGCTTTTTCCATTGATTTTACTTCTCGACTAGCGTATTCTTAAAATAGAAAAAGTGAGGTAAGGTTTATTTTTCCGAGATGTAAGGAGAATATCACATGTGTACCCATTAAATTCTCGTTCAAAGAACGATTTTACAGAGTAATTTTACAGAAATTCGATAAATAACGGAGGAATTATGGTCAAAGAAAAAGAAACTAAAAAAACTGATGCTGAAAACGGAAAATCCGAAGCCTTAAAACTTGCTATTGCTCAAATCACCAAGCAATTTGGTGATGGCTCTATTATGAAATTGGGCGATAATCGCAATATCGATGTTGAACTTTTGAAGTCAGGTTCACTTTCGCTTGATTTAGCTCTTGGTGGTGGTTACCCTAAGGGCCGTATTATTGAAATCTACGGCCCAGAATCTTCAGGTAAGACTACCTTGGCATTGCACGCCATTGCTGAAATTCAAAAAACTGGTGGCCAGGCTGCCTTCATCGATGCGGAGCATGCTCTTGATCCATCTTATGCTAAGCGTATCGGTGTTGACGTGGACAATCTTTTGATTTCTCAGCCAGATAATGGTGAACAAGCTCTCGAAATTTGTGAAACCCTCGTCCGCTCAAATGCCGTCGATCTCATCGTGGTCGACTCAGTCGCAGCTCTCGTTCCACAGGCTGAAATTGATGGCGATATGGGTGATGCTCAGATGGGTCTTCAAGCTCGTTTGATGTCCCAAGCCATGCGTAAGCTCACTGCCATTATCTCTAAGTCCAAGGCCACTGTCATCTTCATCAACCAGATTCGTATGAAGATTGGCGTGATGTTCGGTAACCCTGAAACTACCACTGGTGGTAATGCTTTGAAGTTTTACGCTTCTGTCCGTATTGATATTCGCCGCATTGGTCAGATCAAAGACGGTGAAAATATCATCGGTAACCGCACTAAGATTAAGGTGGTGAAGAATAAGATTGCCGCCCCATTCCGCTCTGCCGAATTTGACATTATGTATAACGAAGGTGTTTCCAAGGTTGGTGACGTACTCGATCTCGCTGTACAATATGGTGTCTTCGATAAGGCTGGTGCCTTTATTAAGTACAACGGTGAAACTATTGGCCAAGGTCGTGAAGCTGTGAAGCGCGTACTTAAAGAAAAGCCAGAGTTCTTCGCTGAAATTGAACAAAAAGTTCGCGAAAAAGCTGAAGCGAGCGAATAGTGTCCGCCCTTTCTCTGGAAACTTTTCAGAAGATTTCGCAACTCAAACCCGGTGTTAAAGACACAAATCGTATTAATATTTTTGTTAATCATAAATTTTTGTGCTCGCTCAGTTTCAAAGTTTTTTCTGAGCAAAACCTCAAAGTCGGCGATGTGCTCACGGAAGAACGTATCGCCGAACTGGTTGCGCTTTCTTCACTGGATAAACTCTATCAATCTACTCTAGAGTATTGTCTGTCGCGTCCACATTCTGAAAAGGAAATTCGCGACTACTTGCATCGCAAGCAACTGCGTCGTCGTCAGTCACAGATAAAGTATGATAACTTCAAAAAACGTCTAGCCGAGGACGAGGAGTATCGTACTAAGATTCAAGAGTTGCGAAAAAATGTTCGCACCCAAAATGAAAAGATTCGCGAAATTGATTTTACAGAAAATAATACCTATGAATATACCGGTCGTAAATCTCTTAATCTTCCTACCAAGCCTGGCGTAGAGATTACGGAAACTCAGATTAATCTCGTAGTCGAGCGTTTGAAGCAGGAGAAATTTCTTTCCGATTACAACTTTACGCGTTTTTATATCGATAATCGCAACCAAAGTAAGGGAATTAGTCGCAAAAAACTATTCTACGAACTTAAAAGCAAGGGAATCTCTGAATCTCTGGTGCGCGAAGTTTTCGAGAGTGACGAACTTTTCTCTCAGCGCGAAGATGACACGGAAATTGACAAAATGATCGAAAAGAAATTGCGTCGTCCGATTACCCGAGAAAAACTAATGGCCTATCTTGTTCGCCAAGGGTTTTCTTATGATTTGATTAAATCTAAACTTTCAGTAATCGACACTGAAAATCTTCAAGATTAAAATCAAACCTTTTGGCTAGTCATTTTGGCGGAATGGGTTAACGAAATTCGGCACGAACTCTTCCTGCTCTAGTTTTTCGCGCCCCTTTTGCTTAGCTAGTTCGTCTTTTACGATGATTGCCTCATCATTGATCTCTAGAATTTCTGAGCGATTAATTATCAGCTCTGGGTCGATAAATGATTTCAGGATTGGACGCTTGACGATTAGCTGCTGAATATAAAAATCGTTTACATCGACCGTGTAATCTATTACTGTCCCTACGCTATTCTTGCTTTGGGTCTTTACCTTGAAGTTGATTGGCTGAAAATTCAGTTTCACCATTTCATCGATTTTTACTACATCCCCCACGTTTAGTAGCTCTTCGTCTGAATCAATAATCATTCCGAGGTGAGAAAATTCTCGTACACTACGGACATCCAAAATCGCTCCCGAGTCAAAGCTCACAGTATTTTTATTAAGGAAAAATCCCAAAATCTTCAAATCATTCGGATCGACAATGATTGATTCAATCGTGCTGATCACCCCACCGGATCTTAAGCTTAAGATGCGAAATCCGATTAATTTTGAAGCATCTAAAATCATAGTACTCCCAAAATTCCTTTCAGGGCATATTCGGTATCTTCGTGATTACGCACCGTAATCGTATCGATGCCCATCTGCACGACTGGATAATCATTGCCACCCTCTTGCGTCATGTCGCCAAAATAGAGAATATCGTCTTTTTCGACATTCAATTCTTCCATCAAATGGTTCATGCCGAAAGATTTATTTAATCCGTCACGGAAGGCGTTAATACTGGTAGTTCCAGCCACCTCAAAAGAGAAGTCCGGTACCTTTTCCTTGGCGAGTTTAGCAATCAAGTTACGCTTCTTGCAATCTGGATCCCAGGCGTATTTCGCCTCAGTACCCGCTTTTTGCCCAAGCGCCGAGAAAGTCACCTGGGATAAACGATTTTCGATAATTTCGTCACCCGGCTGGAGCTTGTCTTCTTCCCAATACCCCACTTCTTTGGCCGAACTTTCCAGAGCTTCGGTGATTTTTGCCACCTCATCTTCGGTTAATGGATAATTATAAACTTGCTCCCAGTTCTTCTCATTGTAAGTTGACCCATCGTTGCCGTTGGCGGTTGGCTGGTAGCGATAGTATTGTGTGCCTTGTGCCACAAAAAGATGAAGATGTGCCAGTTGCGCTGGGGTGACATCGGCGACTTCGACTAAGCGATTGACGATTTGAATTAAAAACTGCTCAAATTTTTGACCAGAAATTGGGCAAATCTCAAATTCATTCAAGCATTCGCTGAGTAAAAAGGCCATCTCGTCTGGAATTGGTGTCTTGGCGATATTT
>CALHIA010000116.1 GCA_938030585.1 uncultured Candidatus Saccharibacteria bacterium
GATTTTAATATTTCAAAGATTAGGCAGACAAGTGATATTTTTACGGGTCGCGAAAATCTTCGCGGTGGCGCTGGGTCTTTTCTTTCTAATCCATCTACCGCTGATAAGTCCTGGCTCCGCATCGATGACCCGACCAACGGTCATCCTGGTTACTTCACTAGAAAACCATAACCAGACTTTTTAGGTCTATAAAAAGAGAATGCCGCTTACCTCTGACGGAGCATAAGCTTGGCCGCTCGCCCCTTGGGACGCGGATTTATGGCCTAGAGCGTCTCCGGAATGGGGTATGCGGTATCCTCTCCCCTTGAGCGTCTCCGGAACGAGGTATGCGATATTCTTCCTATTAGTTTTGTAGCAACTTGGCCAGCTTTGCGCGAAGCCCAGTATCTTCTTCTTCGCTATTTAAGGTGTCTACTGTCACACGTAGAAGTCCAAAAGCCGTAATAAAAGAATAATCTAAATCAATTTCCGTGGCATTCTGGATGTCTGGAATATCTACGTCGTCAAGTAAATGAATCACTGGGCGTCTAGCGAAAGGTAATTCCTCATACCAATCTGAAGTCGCGAGCGCCTCCTGTAAAGTCGAAAGTCCTGCCCCACCACCACAGAGCAGAATCTTATTTGGTAAAGCTTCCAGTAGGGAAAAATCTGAAAGCGCCAAGCCTACGCCAGAAACCCAAACTTCCGTATTGTCGGCGATGGCTTTTTCCACTTTCCTCATACGGTCCGGCACATTCAAAATGTTTTGGACTTCATTCATGCGTTCTGCGTCAGAAACCGTCAGAGTCTTCAAGGCATGTAAATCATTGGAAAGTAGTCCACTATACTGAATCTTCACTAGCTCTGCTGTGTCAAAATCGAGCCCAACCTTACTAGCTACCTGATGAGTAAAGCTTCGTCCGCCAATGCCAAACATCTTGGTGCCTTCGACCCCACCATTATCTACCACAGCAATATCCGTCGTGCCGCCACCGATATCCATCACAATGGCTGAAAGATTAGAATCCAGATTATTACCAAGACAGGCGCGACAAACTGCAAAAGGCTCTACCGCCACCGCTACCAAGTCGAGATTTAATTCGGCACAAACTTTTTCGATTGCTGAAATGTGCACTAAAGGTGCAAACGCGGTATAGAATTGCAGAACTAACTCCGAGCCCTTAAAACCAATCGGATTGCTTACCTTATATCCATCAATCGAAAGGGAAACAATTGCTGAGTTAATCAAGCGGACTTCCACGTCTGGGTTGTCGGTTTCTAGTGCGACCTCTTCGCGAGCCTGTTCCTCAGCCTTATCTTGCACGCGCTTGATAATTAGCTGCATTTCTTGGTCAGAAATCGGCTTATTACCATCTTTACGACGGTAGCGTACCGTCTTCGTATTGCCCTTGATTAATTCACCAGCGATACCCACCGAACAGGTTCTGGCTATCACGCCAGCCATGTTTTCTGCTCGCGATAAAGCTCTTTCGCAGGCGGCAATCACCGCTGGAATATCCGCAATCGCACCCGCATACATATTGCCCATCGCCTGATGTTCTTTACCTACACCACGAATAATCAGGTTATCACCTTCTTGGCGTTCGGCAATTACCGCTTTGATATATTCAGTACCAATATCTAGCGCTAAGAGTGTTTCCGGCATTTCATTTTCAGTCTTCAGGCCATGTGAAATATTCATAAAAATCTCGTTTATTTTCTCTTATTATAACACATTAAGCATAATAGCTATTTTTCTCTCAAACCGTTTGTGTTAAAATTAAATTACCATGCCAATTATCACAAACTTCTCTCTAGATATTTTTCTGATGTCGTCTAAAAACGCAATGTGAAAAATTTGCGCTGGAATTATTTGTGGTCTATTAGCTAATCTCGACGGTTTCCGTATTGATTAGCCTGGACGTAAAGATTACTTCACTTTAAAGACCCCATAATTACATAATATCCATCAAACCTAAAGTAGCTTATGCTAAAATGGATAAAGTTTATGCTTAGAAAAATTATTGAAAGATCTAAAACTCAAATTATCTACACCACATTTTTGATTTTATCAGTGGCGCTGACTTTTAATGTTTTCTTTTTCGTAAAAAATACGGAAGCCCTACGTGTTCCTGCTCTCGCGGTTTCGATTGATTCAATTCCACGATTTAATGGTACTGAGATTATCAATTCTACTACTCGGACATCGGAATATTCCATGAATGTTATAGTATATTCTGATAATCTTACTGGCTATCAAGCGACTATGAGTACAGAAGATAATGAAACTGCTATGACTAGTGGTACTAATGCCGATCGTATTGAATCTATTAGTCAGAATACACCGCTAGTAAATTTTCCGAGCAATACCTGGGGTATTAGACTAGGGAATCATGGTGATTTTCTTCCTATCCCTCCAGCCTCTAACCCAATAGTAGTGGCGCAGCTCGGTTCAAAATCGGTATCCAATACAGACTTACATCAGGTAACCTTAGGGGTGAAGCTTGCCTCAAATCTCTCTAGCGGCCAATATTCCAGTATTCTTACGGTATCCGTAGTTACGCACGATTATCCACCTAGAGCCTTAGCTCAATCGGGCTTTGCCTGGCGTAATGCGATGAATAGTACCGCTGGTGGGCTTAACCAAATCAAGCATTTTGCTAGAAGTATGTTCCCACCAAATGAAGGTGATGGTGCGGTTCATCTCGAAGATGATGGTACTTCGGATACCGAAATTCTCGGTTGGTTCGATCCAGCTAGTGAAACTTTTTATTATTATACTGAGGCTGATAAGGTAGAGCTTCATAGTGACAGCTCAAATATGTTCCTAGACCTGGTTAACCTAGCTGATATTGATCTTTCCGGCTTTAATACTTTAGGCGTGACTAGCATGCAAAGTATGTTTAGAAACATTGCAGTTACTAGCTTAGATTTATCTGGTTTTCAGACTGAGAATGTTACCGATATGTCTGGCATGTTCTATGATGCGAAGAATATTACCAACCTTGATCTCACTCCGCTAAACACCAGTAATGTGACGGATATGCACTATATGTTCACTAATATGAGCAGTCTTACTTCCTTAAACCTTTCACGCATTAATACTTCTAAGGTTACCAATATGACTGGGATGTTCTGGGGTGTGAAAAATT
>CALHIA010000117.1 GCA_938030585.1 uncultured Candidatus Saccharibacteria bacterium
TGCTAAACTGATAATCTTGTTGAAGCCGAGTTCACGAAGCTCACGTGGGACTGGTCCGAAGACACGAGTACCCTTTGGAGTTTTGTCGTCGTTCACGATCACGGCGGCGTTGTCGTCGAAGCGGATGGTAGAACCATCAGCACGGCGAATTTGACCACGAGTGCGTACGATAACGGCACGAACTACTGCTTTTTTCTTAATATTGCCTGTAGGAGATGCGTCCTTTACGCTGGCGGTGACAATGTCACCAACACGAGCGTAACGAGCGCGAGTTCCACCGAGGACACGGATTACGCCAAGTTCCTTGGCTCCGCTGTTATCTGCGACAGCTAATCTAGTTTCCTGTTGAATCATCTTAGTTTTCCTCTCCTTCTTGATCGCCAGTGACTTCAGACTTTAATTCGACTGAGTCGTGAGATTTTTCAAGAATTTTGACGAGTTTATAAGTACAAGTCTTTGAGTAAGGACGGCAGGCGACGATTTCTACCTTATCACCAAGCTTAGCCTCATTTGCTTCATCATGAGCGGTGTACTTACGGGTGTGTGAGTACTGCTTGTGATAAAGTGGGTGAGTTTCACGGCTGGTAATGGAGACGGTGATGGTCTTATCGCGCTTATCAGAGGTAACTACTCCTTGAAGTGTTTTTGCCATACTTAGGCTCCCTTTCCTTGATTAATTAAAGTTAGTGCTTTAGCGATTTCTTTGCGCAAAGCTTTGATACGATGTGGATTTTGCAAGGTACCTTCGTAGAGACCACGCTTAGCTTCGAGAAGCTCTTGCTTAAGTTCAGCGACGGTTTTAACCTTGGCGGTTTCAGTTTTCTTGTCAGCCATGATTAAATTTCACCTTTCCTTACAAATTTACAACGTACTGGAAGCTTGTGAGAGGCAAGACGAAGTGCTTCTTTTGCCTGTTCTTCAGTGACTTCAGCCATTTCGAACATCACAGTACCAGTTTTAACTTTAGCTACGTAAAATTGTGGTTCACCTTTACCAGAACCCATTTTCACATCAAGAGGTTTCTTGGTGACAGGGGTGTGTGGGAAGATGCGGATCCAAATTTTACCACCACGCTTAATGTAGCGGGTAATAGCTTGACGGGCAGCCTCGATTTGGCGGGAATTGATACGTTCATTGTCGAGAGACATGAGACCAAATTCACCAAAAGCGACAGTGTTACAGCGAGTAGCTACGCCATCATTTTTGCCTTTTCTAACCTTACGGTGCGCAACGCGACTTGGAAGTAAAATAGCCATATTTATTTTTCTCCCTTATAAATCCAAACTTTAACACCTACGATACCGGCGATGGTTGGAGCGTGATGACAGTGGAAATCGATGTCAGCGCGGAGAGTATGTAGAGGAACTGAACCCTCGATGAATTTCTCACGGCGAGACATTTCGGCGCCATTAAGACGGCCAGAAACTTCGACACGAACACCTTTAGCACCTGCGGTCATGGTAGACTGAGTAGCCATCTTGACGGCGCGGCGGAAGTTCATACGCTTACCAAGTTGGAAACCGATATTTTCAGCAACGAGCTTGGCGGATAATTCAGGTTTCTTAACTTCTTCCACATTGAGGCGGATTGGTTGAGAAACGAATTTTTCCAATTCTTTCTTTAATTCATTAATACCAGCACCCTGTTTGCCGATAACTGCACCAGCCTTGGCGGTACGAATAGTAACCGTGGTAAGGTTGTCGGTGCGTTCGATTTCGATGCGGGCAATGGTTGGGCGAGCTTTGAAACGGTTTTCAATAGTCTCGCGGATCTTGACGTCTTCGATTAACCATTTTTTGAAATCAGTGTTTTTAGTGAACCACTTAGAGGCCCAATCTTTGCTGATTTGAAGGCGATAAGAAACCGGGTTTACTTTTTGACCCATTACTTGTCCTCCTTAGCTGATTCTTTTTTAGCTTTTTCTTCGCCAGCTACTTCAACGAAGATGTTGCTGCTAATCTTCTCAAATGGAAGAGCGCGACCGCGTGATGCAGGAACAAAACGGCGGATGCGGGTACCAGCAGTAACAGAGATACGAGCGATGCGGATAGTCTTTGGGTCGATTAAAACACCAGAGTTAATGAGGTTAGCTTTGGCAGAATCAATGGCCTTCATGACTGGACGTGCAGCGCGGCGTGGAGTGTGTTCTAGAATGACAAGAGCGTCGGCGACATAGCGATCGCGAACGAGGCTAGCGACAACATTGGTCTTGCGTGGCATAGAATCTACACCTTTAATGTAAGCGTGTGCAAAATGAGTGGACATTATTTACCTCCCTTTACATCAGCTTTTTTACCACCATGGCGTTTGAACTTGCGAGTTGGAGCAAATTCACCAAGCTTGTGTCCGACCATATTTTCGGAAACGAAGACTGGAACGTGGACTTTGCCGTTGTGAACAGCGACAGTGCGACCAACCATTTCTGGGAAGATGGTTGAGTGGCGAGCCCAGGTTTTAATCACGGTGCGATCTTCAGCGGAGAGAGCTTTGATCTTCTTTTCGAGTTTAAAATCCACGAATGGACCTTTTTTAAGGCTACGAGACATAGATTATTTCCTCTTTCCTTCGTGACGACTACGCACGATCATTTTATTAGTTTTCTTATTGTGACGAGTACGGAAACCGAGAGTGAGCTGACCCCATGGTGTACGAGGAGCTTTACCGGTACCGTGACGACCACCGTCACCACCACCGTGTGGGTGATCTGTAGCGTTCATGACAACACCACGGACACTTGGGCGGATACCTTTACGGCGAGTACGACCTGCAGCACCAATCTTGATGTTTTGGTGTTGGAGGTTACCAACTACACCGATGGAAGCTTCACAAGTTGCGAGAACTTTGCGAACTTCACCAGATGGCATACGAAGAGTGGCATAGCCGTTTTCTTTTGCCATAAGTTGAGCGGATGCACCAGCGGAGCGGGCCATTTGAGCACCACGACCTGGAGTTAGCTCGATAGCGTAAACCATAGTACCGACTGGGATTAGGTCAAGAGCTAAGCGGTTAGATTCTTCGATTGGAGCTTCTGCACCAGTTTGGAATTTCTTACCCTTAAACATCTTGGAATCAGCAAGTACGTAATGGAAGTTGTTGTTTTCGTCTTTGATACGAGCAATACGAGCGCTACGGTTTGGATCATACTCGATCTCCATAACTTCGTAGGTCTTACCTTGTGGAAGGTTGTGAGTAAGAATACGATAGTGTCTCTTCACACCACCACCACGGTGACGAACAGTAATGCGTCCTTGGTTGTTTTTACCTGCGTTCTGCTTTTTGGCCTTCAAGAGAGACTTGAGCGGTTTTCTGGTCGTAATTTGATCAAAATCCTGAGTAGTCTTCTGGCGCTGAGCAGGAGTAGTAGGACGATAAGCTTTAATGCTCATTATTTTTTATCTCCTTCCTCAACAGTTTCTTCGTCGAAGACGCGGATTTTGTTACCCTCAGCAAGCGTGACATAAGCATACTTGCGGTCGCGACGATATGTTGTGCCTGGATAGGCGTGTTTACCCTTTGAAAAGCGGGTCGCTTTACCCTTACGAGTAAGAATACGGATATCTTTGACGGTGACATTGTATTGTTCAGCGACAGCTTTAGCTACAGCGAGCTTGGAAGCGTCAGCAGGAACATTAAAGATATAAGTAGATTTACTTTGTTCGGCGTAAGCCTTTTCGGTTCTTCGAGGAATAAGTAGCATTATGCGTTCTCCTTTCCGATTAACCAGTTTTCGAGTTGAGACTCTGAATCCTTTACGAGCACGATTTTGTCTGCATTCATGATGTCGAAGACATTGAGGAATGTAGGACGAACAACTTTGACAAAGTCGACGTTGTTGGTTGCACGTAAGGTGAGAGCGTCTTTCTCTGGAACTACGATCAGAGTGTTTTCTGAAGTAATACCATTTTTCTTGAGAGTAGCTAAGACTTCCTTAACTTTACCATCTTTGATACCGAGAGAATCGATAGTAATGATGCTCTTATCGGTGTTTTTGATGGAAAGAGCTTGCATGACTGCAACTTTCTTAGCGTTTCTTGAGAGATTCTTGGTGAAGTTCTCGTTGCCAGTACGGCCGCCAGCTACACCACCATGGCGCCAGATAGGGTTACGGGTAGAGCCGAAACGAGCACGACCAGTTCCTTTTTGCTTCCATGGCTTCTTACCACCACCGCGAACTTCGCCACGCTTCAAAGTTTTAGCGTGTGAGCTACGTGAGTTAGCAAGATATGCATCGTAAGCTAATTTAATCAATTCGTGATTAGTAACTTCGAGATTGAAGATTTCTGGATTTAAATCTGCCATATTACTCCTTTCCCTCCACGGTTACGATACCTTTCTTTGGTCCTGGGACGGCGCCCTTAAGACCGAGGATGTTGTTTTCCTTATCGATATAAGCAACGACAAGATTCTTCACAGTAACTTGATCGTGGCCCATGCGACCTGGCATGCGCTTACCCTTGAAAACTTTTTGAGGATACATCGAGCCGATAGAACCGACCTTACGAATATCGCCCTTGAAGCCGTGGGTATTGCGTGACTCTTGGAAGTTCCAACGTTTGACAGTACCAGCAAATCCTTTACCCTTCGAAATACCAGTAACCGCAACCTTGTCTCCAATTTCAAAATTATCGACTGTAAATACGTCGCCTAACTTGAAATCTGTGGTGGAATCCGTACGAAATTCCTTTAAGATTTTAGGACTTAATGTTTCTCCAGCTTTTTTGACGTGAGCTGATACCGACTTGCTCAGATTCTTACCCTTACCGTAACCGAGCTGCACAGCATTATAACCATCGGTTTCGACGGTCTTTATCTGAGTCACTGTGGCTGGTCCAGCTTGAAGGATAGTAACAGGGGTCACTAAACCATCTTCGCTGATGATTTGGGTCATACCAATTTTGGTGCCGAGGATGACTTTCATCTTTTCCTTTCCTTTACGGAGACACTCTATTAGCTAGACAGTAAGGCAGTTCCGACTTTTTTCTCTGTTTGGCCTATATTAAAAAATATTACAGTTGGAAAAAAGTGGCTTTCCTTAATTGTCTAGTTCTTCAAATGTCACCTTGATAAACTTACAAAGATGATTTTACCACAAATGGACCAGATTATCAAGGTCAGATTTAGATTTCTTCTACCTCGTCGTCCTGGTCGTCATTTTTTGAGACTTTTGAGTCGTTATTTTGTGTGATTTTTGCGGTTGATTTAGATACTTTAGCTTTTTTCGTGGTATTTACTAGGTGGGTTTCCGAAAGATTTTCATAGAATAAACTTTTGCGAGTAGCGACTAGTAGTAGATTAATTAGGTAATATATGCCAAAAATTACGAGCAGACCCAAAGCGATATAGGTAATGGTTTCATGACTAAGAATATTATTAACGAGGGCGAGATTCAGCACATTAACTAAAGCGAGCGGCAAAGTAATGAATTGAAGATAGAAAAAGAGGTAGCGCAGAAAATAGCGCAGATAAATTCGCATGATTCCGACTTTATGATTAGATTCGACCTTGAGGTTGGTCATAAAAAAGCCAATCGTGCGGCCACGTAAAATGATGGTCGAGAGAACGAGATAAAAAATGAATGGGATTTGAATAGTAAAGAAATCAGATTCGAGATGGATTAATTTTAGTACAATATCACCAAAGAAGATAGTAAAGAAACCGCCGAAGGTAAAATCAAAACCCATAGCCACGAGACGACGCAGAAGTGAAATTTTATCACTACGCTCGAGACTTTTTTCGTCAATTTGTTCTCTGGTCGGGAGATATTTGGCTAACATAGTGGCCAAAGCAAATCCGAGAATGCCACCGAGAGTATTAGTGGTTAGGTCATCGACATCAAAGAGACGATAGTTGCCGGAATAGATAAAATAGAGTCCGCTAAGTTGAGTTAGCTCAAAGAAAAGTGAGAGAAAGAAAGACTTAATGGCGACCTGTTTGAAGTTATTCTTAAAGTAGTACTTGAGATAAAAGCCAAAGGGCAGAGTCATGAAAATATTGAAAATCGTGGAAAAGAAGGCGGGGTTATTAATGATGGTGAAGTAGGATTTGGGATTTACTAGCTGCAACTTGGCGTGTTTCAAAATATCGAAGATAAAGTTAAACGGCAGAAGTTGCATCTGGTGATTATGCAATGTAGCGGCTTTTTCGGGAGAAGGAAGCGGTAGAATTACTAAACAGTAGGTGCAAAGCATATACAAAATAAAAGAATAGACGATCCAAATACGCATGCTCCAGATAGAGCCATATTTTTTGTAGTTATAAATTAGATATGGAATAGTAAAAGCTAAGGCCAGAGGCGGAAAGATGTAAGCGGCCTGCTGGATGGAATCGACGTATGTTTGCATAGGTTTATTATATGTGATTTTGGGAATAAAAAATATACCCCAGAAACGGGGTATATTTTATTTTTTACTCTTATTCGAGAGTGATTTCTGCTTCGGCTTCAGTAGATTCTTCAGCTTCAGTAGTTTCCTCTTCGTTCTTACGGGCGACTACACCAGTACCTACTGGAATCTTGCGACCGATAATCACGTTTTCCTTGAGACCATTGAGGTGGTCAACACGACCAGAGATGGCGGCGTTGATAAGCACACGAGTGGTGTCTTGGAAGGATGCAGCTGAGAGGAAAGAATCCGACCAGATAGCGACCTTGGTAATACCAAGCAACATACGGGTGTAAGATGCTGGCATGCGACCCTTGGCTTCGAGCTTTTGGTTTTCGTCTTCGACGGCAGAGAGGGAGACGATATCGCCAGTCACAAAGTCAGTATCACCTGGTTCGTCAATCACGACGCGGCTGAACATCTGGCGGACAATCACCTCAAGGTGTTTGGCGGAAACTTCATCACCGTTAGCAGCATAAACGGACATGATTTCATTCATGATGTAACGAGCAGTAGCTTCGGCACCCTTGAACTTCAATTGATCCTGAAGGTTCAAAGAACCGGTAGTGAGACGATCACCAGCTTCGATGGTATCGGTTGGTTTGACCAACATTTCGGCATCGTTAGGAATTTCGACGCGAACTGGAGCGCTACCACCTTCGGTAAGGATAATGGCGCCGTCGACGATCTGAGCATTTCCATCAAATGGAGCAATGATTGGTTCGAGACCCTTAGCTTTAGCAGCGAGGACATCACCAGTTTTAACATTGGCACCGTCTTTGACCTTAATCTTGCGGCCTTCGGAGATTTCAATCTTTTCGGAGCGACCAGCAGTTGGGGTGATTTGGACCACAAAGTGGTTACCATCTTCCCAAACATCGACTAGACCCGAGACTGGAGCAATCCAAGCTTGACCCTTTGGCGAACGGGCTTCGAGAAGCTCTTCCACACGAGGGAGACCACGAGCGATAGCACCAGAACCTGCGACACCGGAGCTGTGCTTAGTATCAAGGGTCAGCTGAGTACCAAGTTCACCGAGAGATTGAGCAGCAATCACACCGATTGGTTGGTTTGGTTCGATAAGTTTACGGGTAGCGAGGTCGACACCGTAAGCCTTACGAGGTACACCGTTAATACTCTTGGTAGTGAGAACAGATTGAATTTTAATCGATTCGATATTTTCATCTTCAGCAATTTGCTCGGCAACTTCACGAGTGATAAGTTCATCGGCTTCCACATAACCTGGAACGGTTTCGGCGGCAAAGCGACCGGCAATACGTTGAGCAAATTCAATACCAGTGTGTTCAGTTTCCGACTTGAAGATTTCGAAACCTGGATCATCATTTGGCTTATCGACAGTAAAGACATCTTGGGCCACATCGACAAGACGACGAGTAAGGTAACCGGAGTCGGCGGTACGAAGAGCGGTTGAAACCTGGCCTTGACGAGCACCTCGGGTGGCAATGAAGGATTCAAGCGTGTTAAGACCCTTCTTGTAGCTAGACTTGACTGGAAGCTCGATTTCACGGTTGAAGATATCCACCATGATACCGATTTCAGCGGAAGCAATCTTAATACCAGAGACAGAACCACGAGCACCAGAGTTGGTCATCACAGCAATGTCGGTATCCATAGTTGCAAGCTTGGCCTTAAGGAAGTTAGAGATTTCGGTATCGATTTCACGCCAGTTAGCTACGGTCAAAGAGTAGCGTTCTTCGTCGGTGAGGAGGCCCTGATTGTACTGATCTTGAATAAGTGCAGTCTTGGCATCACCCTTGGCGATAAAGTCTTGGATTTCTGGGTAGGTTGGGTAGTCATCCTTACAGGTCGAGATGGAAGCGATAGTTTCATACTCGAAGGAGAGAGCCTTGAGTTCATCAGCAATACGTACGGTCTCATCAGCACCGTAAAGATTGAAGATGTCAGCCATTACCTTCTTCAGATGCTTGGAAGTTTGGATACCATTATCAAATGGGTAGTCTTCTGGCAAGATTTCATTGAAGAAAACACGACCGAGAGTGGTATTGCGAATAGCTTTCTTAGCGAAGACACGAATCGGAGTTTGAAGGGCGATATCACCAGCTTCGTAAGCCATTTCAGCTTCGAAAACTGAGCTATAAGCACGTGGAGTTTCTGATTCGGTACCTGGCTTATCGTAAGTAAGGTAGTAAGCACCAAGTACGATATCCTGGTAGATTGAAAGCACTGGAGAACCGTCAGCTGGTTTCAAGAGATTGCTGGAAGCCGACATCAAAGTCTTAGCTTCCTGCTGAGCTTCATCAGAAAGTGGAAGGTGGACTGCCATTTGGTCACCATCGTAGTCAGCGTTAAAGCCGGAAGCTACGAGTGGGTGAAGCTTGAGAGCCATACCGTCAACGAGCTTTGGTTGGAAAGCCTGGATAGATAGACGGTGAAGAGACGGAGCACGGTTCAGGAGAACATAGCGACCTTGAATAACTTCGTCGAGAGCGTCCCAAACCACGGATTCCTTAGCGTCGATCATACGAGAAGCGGCGCGAGAGTTGGCAGCATATTCGTGAGAAAGTAACCAAGAAACTACGAAAGGCTTAAAGAGTTCAAGCGCCATAAGTTTTGGTAAACCACATTCATTAAGCTTGAGTTCAGGACCGATGACGATTACGGA
>CALHIA010000118.1 GCA_938030585.1 uncultured Candidatus Saccharibacteria bacterium
TGGTGAAGGTAAAACCTTGGTCGCACTTTTGCCATCTTTCTTGAATGCCTTGACTGGCCGCGGCGTCCATGTCGTCACCGTCAACGATTACCTCGCTCAACGTGACGCCGGTTGGAATGCTCCAGTTTATCACTTCCTCGGCATGAGCGTAGGTGTAATTATTGCTGACGCCAGCTTCCTTTATGATCCGGAATATATCAATGAGGACCATACCGATGAACGCATGCAGCACTTGAAACCTTGCACCAGAAAGCAAGCCTATCAAGCCGATGTAACTTATGGTACGAATAACGAATTTGGCTTCGATTACCTTCGTGATAACATGGTGAACGAAGTTGACTTCCTCCGCCAACGCGAACTTAATTTTGCCATCGTCGATGAGGTTGACTCAATCCTTATCGATGAAGCCAGAACTCCATTGATTATTTCCGCTCCAGCTGGCGACAATCCAGATTCTTATTATCAATTCGCCAAAATCGCCTCTCACCTCGGTCCAGATGACTACGTGCTCGACGAAAAACACCGTTCCGTCTCACTCACCGATGCCGGTATTGAAAAAGTTCAGCGTATGCTCGGTATTGACAATCTTTATTCCGCTGACAATACCCGCTTAGTCTATCATATGGATCAAGCCTTACGCGCTCAGGTCGTCTTCTTGCGTGATCGCGACTACGTTGTCACTAATTCCGGCGAAGTTATTATTGTCGATGAAAACACTGGTCGTCTCATGCAGGGTCGTCGCTACAGTGAAGGTCTCCACCAGGCTATCGAAGCCAAGGAAAGTGTCGTAGTTAAAGAAGAGTCCATGACCCTAGCTACCATCTCTTTCCAGAATTTCTTCCGTCTCTACAATAAGCTCTCTGGTATGACCGGTACCGCCTTCACCGAAGCGGAAGAGTTCCAGCAAATCTACGCCCTCGACGTAATTCAAATTCCACCTAACCGTCCAATTATTCGTATTGATAAAGATGATCTCATTTTCCGCACCGAAGCCGGCAAGCTCCGCGCCATCGTCGAAGAAGTAAAGAAATTCCACGAAAAAGGTCAGCCAGTTTTGATTGGTTCCGCCAGTATCGTGAAAAATGAATTAATTGCTAAATATCTCGACGAAGCCGGACTCTCTTATGAGCTACTTAACGCGAAGAATAACGAGCGTGAAGCTGCCATCGTGGAAAAAGCTGGCCAAAAAGGTGCTATCACTCTTGCCACCAATATGGCTGGTCGTGGTACCGATATTAAGCTCACTGATGAAGTCAAAGAACTTGGTGGTCTGGTAGTAATCGGTTCCGAACGTCACGATAGTCGTCGCGTCGATAATCAGCTCCGTGGTCGTGGTGGTCGTCAAGGTGACCCAGGTATTACTCAATTCTTTGTCTCTTGTGAAGATGATCTCATGCGTATTTTCCAGGGCAATCAAATTGGCGCCTTACTTAACCGTATTGGCATCGACGAAGATACTCCAATTCAAAATCGCAGTGTCACCAAGATGCTCGAAGCGGCTCAGAAACGTATCGAAGGTTTCAATTTCGATTCCCGTAAGAATGTGGTGCAGTATGATAACGTTATCAACCGCCACCGTCGCATCGTTTATCTCATGCGCCGTCGAATTCTCGAAGGAGCAAATATCTCTGACGAAATTAATCGCCTCATCAAGGAAGCCGTCGATGATTTAACTGCCGAAAGCATCCGCGTGAATCGTAATTTCATCAAAGAATTCCAATCTGTTTTCGATCTTGACCGTGACCTTATTATCGAAATCGGTTTCAAGCGTAAAGAAGAAGAGCGCGCTAAGCTCGCCACTCTTGCCGTCAAAGAAGCTTACGCCACCAAAGAGCTCGAATTTGGCGCCGACGTCATGCGCAAAATTGAACGTGAAGTCTATCTCAAGGTTCTCGACGCTCTCTGGATGCAACACCTCGAAAACATGCAGTATCTTCGTGAAGGTATTCACTGGCGCTCCATCGGTCAGCGTGATCCACTAGTCGAATATCGCACCGAATCTCAAAAACTCTTCGAAGGCCTCCAGAAAAATCTCCGTGAAGAAGTTTTGAAGATTCTCCTCTCAATCACTCCACAAGAAGCTGTCGCTACCGACACGATTGACGGGGAAGAATACGACACCGAACTTACCAAGATGGCCGAATCTGCCACCAATCGCGGCGTTAACACTATCGAAGCTGGAGAAAAGAATCTTGATAACGAATTTGCCAAAAAACCAACCAAATCCGCTAGCCTCGGTGAAAAACGCAATAAGGCCAAAAAACAGAAAAAAGCTAAACGTCAAAACAAAAAGCACGGCCGCCGTTAAACATGAAACATTCCATTGAAGAAATTGAATTAAAAAACGGCGCCAAAGGTCTTTTAATTGACGTACCAGGTGCTTCCGTCATGAACATGAAAGTCCAATTTCGTGGCGGCATGCGCTTCGCCAAAAGTCCAGAACTCTACGAAATTGCACATATTGTTGAGCATCTCAGCTTCGGTGCTAACGCCAAATATCCTGATGAATCTACTTACGAGGCGGAATTTACCAAAAACGGTGCTTACCATAATGCTTGGACTTCCGATTATTCCGTTTGTTACGAAACCGAATGTGCGGATTTTGAATGGGACCGTATTTTAGATCTCAAACGCATTGCTATTACTTCGCCCAAATTTAACGACGCGGAATTAAAAAGTGAAAAAGGCAACGTTCGCGCCGAACTCACCGGCTACATGAATGATTATGGCCGTCTACTTTGGCCACGTCTCCAAAAAGCCATTGGCGAAAACGTTCTGAATTTACGCGAACGCCTTTCCACTATTAATAACATTACCCTTGATGATATTAACGAGCATTACCGCCGCACTCACACCGCGAACAATATGCGATTTATTATTGCCGGTCAGACCAAGCATCGTAAAAAAGAAATTATTCGCAACCTCGAAAGCTGGGAATTAAGTCCCGGCGAACGTTTTGAAATTCCTGTCGACGAACTGCATCCATCTAATGCCGTCCTCATCAAACGTAAAGACGCCAGCAACATCACCTTTGGTTTTTCTATGATTACTCCGAGACGCCTTTCCACCGAAGAAACTCAAGCCATGGGCGCTCTTAATCACTTACTTAACGGCACTATGAGTAGTCGCATTTTTGGCCAAGCTCGTCGCCGCGGTTTAGTCTATGGTATGGGCAGCGGAATTAATAGCACCAATCATTATTCTTCCTGGGATTTTGATGGCGAAGTTAACCTCGAAACTTCCGAAGAACTCTTTACCCTCATTCAACTCGAAATGATTAAAGCTCTCAATGGCGAGATTTCTGACACTGATATCGAAGCCGTGAAGACCTATGCTCTCGGTCGCTATCAAATGGGGGCTCAAACCGTCAGCCAGATTTCCGATTATTACACCGATGACTATTTTATGACCGAAAAAGTCGAATTTTATGATAATTTTCCAAATATCATTAAACAAATCAGCAAGCCCCTGATCGTCGAACTAGCTCGTGAATTTGCCGGCTCCGGCATCCACGCCATGGTCGCAGTTGGCTCCGTCGAAAAACAAATTATCAACCAACTCGCTAATTGCCTGGTTTTCTAGTTAAAACTAATTTTCACCAGAGTGCTATAATAGACTTATGAAAATTGCAGTTTTAGGTAAAGGGGTGGAAGGTAATGCCGTCGCCGAGTATTTCAAAAACGATGAAATTACTTTTTTCGAAAAATTCACCGACGAAGAACTTGATTCTTTTGGTCTAAAAAATTTTGACCTGGTTTTTCGTAGCCCTTCCGTGCATCCACTTTATCTAGCCAAGCAAAAATCACCTCATCTCATCGATAATTGGACCACTATTACTAATTACTTCTTTAGTCACGTCAAAGCTCCGATTATCGGCGTCACTGGTACTAAGGGCAAGGGGACTACTTGCTCCATTATTGCGTCAATCTTGCGTGAATTCTCCGAAAAATTCGAGCATGTCCACCTGGTCGGCAATATTGGCAACCCCGCCATTCTCGAACTCGATCAAATCACCGAAAAAGATATCGTAGTCTACGAAATGAGTAGCTTCCAATGCTGGGATCTCGAAAAATCTCCTCACATCTCCGTCGTGTTACGTATTGAGCCTGATCATCTCGACCGTCATCCAGATTTCGATGACTACGTCGATGCCAAATCTCATATCGTTTTGAATCAAGACCTGGAAGATTCCTGTATTTATTACGCTAATAATCTTTATTCTGAAACCATTGGTGAACTTAGTAAGGGAAAAAAATTCTCTTACCCTATCAAATCTCATCTCGAAGAACTAAACACTCTACTAGATCAGTTACAAATTCCTGGCGAACACAATCGCGAAAATGCCGAAGCTGCCATTTTGGCCGTACTTGCTCTACTTAATGTCTCTTATGACAAGCTTTTCCTACCAGAAAATCACGGACTCTACCAAAAAATTGCCGCTGGACTCCATAAATTCCAGGGTTTACCACATCGCTTGCAATTCGTCCGCGAACTCAATCACGTGCGTTACTATGACGACAATTATTCTTCCGCTTTCCCAGCTGCCGATGTCGCCATCGCTGCCTTCGAAAATTATCCTACCTTCTTGATCGCCGGAGGTTTTGATCGCGGACTTGATCTCACCGAGATGAAGCAGCGCTTCTTTTCCGCTAAAAATCTCAAAAAAATCATTCTCATCGGCGAAACCAAAACCCGACTCGCCGCAAGTGAAGACCCAGAAAAATATTGCTTTGCCGAAACTCTTGAAGAAGCCGTCAATATCGCAAGAAAACTTGCCGAAGCTCAGACCGAACTGGTTGCTAGTAATTACGATCTCTGTCTACCAATTTCCAAAAATTGCCCGAAAGAAGCCATTGTTTTAATGAGTCCAGGCGCCGCCAGTTTTGATATGTTTAAGAGTTTTAGTGATCGCGGCGAGCAGTTCCAGGCCCTCGTAAAAAGCCTAAAATAACCATAACCATCTACCAAAATCTCCCATTTTTGATAAAATTAATGTAATGAACGAAAACGCTATTAGTTTTTCTAATTCAATAAATCAGCCTTCCTCCGGGAATCCAGTTTTTCGTTTTGTCAGCTATTATCTCGATCGCGCTTCTTTAACCGCCAGCTTCGTTTACCAGGGAATTGATAATATCTTCTTCACCGAAAAAATTCATTTCGCAAAAAAGGCCGACGCCGATAAAAAATATCGCTTCAATCCTAATGCCGATCCCGCTCTTGACCAACTGCTCGACAGTGCAATGTTTCTTGCCTTCATCTTAATTGGTACCAGTTATTATAAAACTCATCCGACTCCTACAGTCAAACTCGATGTACCCATCGATGCTTTTCAAGCGCAATTCTTTAGCACAGTTTATCAAGAAGGCCTTAGTCAATACGCCTTTGAAAATCGTCTCACGCGTGCTCACTTAGCCCACTTTCAACCCACCCCGAATTATCAAGCCAAACCAGCCGTAAAATACAACGGTCAAGGCAATCTCGCCCTGCAGTCTGGCGGCAAAGACAGTCTTCTGGTTGCAAAATTACTCAAAGAAAAGAATATTCCGTTTGAACCCTGGTATGTCACTAGCGACCCCAGTCTTTCGCATCCTCACGTCATCGATACTCTTGGCGATTCTTTCACCCATATGAACGCCAGTATTGTTTACCGCGAGATCGATATCGCACATCTTCAAAAATCTCACGGCCTCAATGGCCACGTTCCAGTTACCTTCATCGTCGAAGCTCTCGCCCTGATTCAGGCTATCTTGAATAATCAAAATGTAGTTCTCACCAGCATTGGTCACGAAGGTGCCGAACCTCATGCCATGATTGGCGACCTCCCAGTCAATCATCAATGGTCCAAAACCTGGGATGCCGAACGTTTCTTCACCGAATACGTGCGTCGCTATCTTTCACCAGAACTTCATGTCGGCTCAATTATCCGTCAATATACCGAATTAAAAATTGCTGAACTTTTTGTGCAAAAATGCTGGAAAGAGTATGGCTATAGCTTCAGCTCCTGCAATGAAGCCAACTATAAGCAAAAGAATCAAAATTCTACCCTCAAATGGTGTGGTAAATGTGCTAAATGTGCCAATTCCTACCTACTTTTCTGCCCCTTTGTCCCACCTCAGTATCTCCAATCTCTTTTCAACGATGAAGATCTCTTCAAAAAACCTGAACTCTTTGACACCTTTAAGGGCCTACTCGGAGTCGGCAATACCATGAAGCCTTTTGAATGTGTCGGAGAAGTCGATGAGCTTCGCGCCGCCTACCATCATCGCATGGCTTCTCCGCCAATTCTCATTGAAGACCTTAAGCAATTTAATCAAGAAAATAACGGCGGCCTCATCTCTGGCCTTTCCGAAGCTACCAAGCGCCTTGGTCTAAGTAATCTCTTAAAAAATCCACTCTCTTCACGTACTTCTAAAGCACTTTCAAATAATTCCAGCTATTGGCAGCCACTCTACGCCAACCTCCCGTTTCCAGTACCAGAAAGTAATTTCGACTATAATCAAACCTACGAAAACCAACCTTTCTTCAAAGACTTTTTAAATAATTACGGAGCCGCAAATTAGCATGAAAATTTATACTCTAAGGCACGGCGAAACCGATGCAAACAAACAAGGTGTGAGTGCCGGCTTACTCGACACTAATCTTAATACCACTGGCGTCAA
>CALHIA010000119.1 GCA_938030585.1 uncultured Candidatus Saccharibacteria bacterium
TTTTATTATAATTGCTCTTCTTTGGATTCCTTACGGTTTCGCCTTTTTTATAAAACAATCCGATGCAAGGACATATCAAGCAATACTACTCATTCCGTTGCCGGTAATTGGACTCTTCTTATCAAGAAAAATTGGCATTTTAATTGCAAACTATATCTTCCATAAAACTAAAAGACCTCATTTCTGTCTTGCAGTCTTATTATTATTAATATTTTCTGCGCAATATCTTGTCTAGCCGTAGAAATATCTAATACCGGGTATCCGATAAAAGCTTGCTTAAACATATGTTACCAATTAAATGCAGTTGAAGTTTTTACGGCTAACCTAAAAACAATATTTCTTCTTAACTTGCCAGCATTTTTCGCGGCTTATCAATATTTGAAAAATAAAAAATAACCCCTTAGATTCATATGGTAAATAATAGTAGATTTCAGAGTTAAGAAACAAAAATAATTTTATATAAAATCTTGGCGGATTTTACGCATTCAAACCAAAACCAAACTTCCAAACCTTATATGCTTAATTGACAAAATAAGCTAATTATGCTACAATATATACATTTATGGATTTAATCCATCGTACATTAATGTCGTTTTTCATTTGTTTTGTCTAATGCTTGGCAGCGTAGGGTATATAAATTTTGTATCTCCTGCGCTGCTAAGCAGCAAATAACCCCTGTTTGTATTGACTCATACTGAGTCTTATTAAAGAAAGGAGATTTGCGCTATGACAAATCAAACAATTAACACTAGAAACCTTGTTACTGAATACTTAAGAAACATTGAGTTGCCATCTGACTTTGACTTGCCATTCCTTGGCACTGAAAACCTCAAATTTCTGGCAAACTACTACATCCAAAAAGAGGCAAATACTGCAAGTAAAGCTGATTCTTTTCAGTCCGAAACTAATCCATCTGAAGCCAATGAAAATCCATTACTTCAGGAAGAGGATGAGGAGTTATATAGAACCATTGATACAATTATAGCATCCATAGATCACGCAGAGCCAAAACCTCTTCTTGCAACTATTCGCTCTGATCGATGGTTTAATAACGGCGACGAAGTAGTGTGCTTCATTCAAGATGACGGCGACGAAGCTTTACTAAAAAAGAATGTTTTTGTCACCGGTAAGGTAGCTGCCGACTGGAAACAGCACGAAGGCTATGTTTCTATTCTCGCCAATGAAAAAGTTCACACTGGTGACAATCAGGACGGACACGGACTGAGCTTCACTACGCGTGACCCACGCATCATGAAGGTCAGGGAGTATAATTATCTCAAAAATCACCCCGATTATCTGAAGATGTGGATTACCAACCACTCTGCCTTGCTTCAGTTCAATCCTGAACCAATGCTTCAGGCTTTCGCTGAACAATAACGGTAATTAGTGCTAAGAAAAAACGATAATAAGGGATTTAACAGACACTTATAGATTGCAGAATAGATAAAAATTATTATATAAACCGTTTGGTGGGTCTTACTGGGCTCGAACCAGTGACCTTACGAATGTGAATCGTACGCTCTAGCCAACTGAGCTAAAGATCCATGACTTCTCTATTATAATATATAATTTCACTTTTCACAAAAAATAAGGCCATTTGGCCTTATTTTAGACTTAAGCTTCAGCTTTTTCTGCTTTTTTCTCAGCTTCTTTCATCTGCTTAGCAGCTTTGTTGGCGAGAGCCTGTTTCAAAGCTTCTGCCTTCATAGCGCGAGCCTTGAAGCGGTCAACGCGACCTTCGGTATCGATAATCTTCTCTTCACCAGTAAAGAATGGGTGAGAAGCCGAAGAAATTTGAACCTTCACGAGTGGATATTCATTTCCATCGGTCCACTTGATAGCCTCTTCGCTCTTAGCGGTAGACTTAGTCAAGAAAGAAAAGTTCGCAGCGTCATCAGCAAAAACCACAAAGCGATAATCTTTTGGATGCAATTCTTGTTTACTCATAATTAGTCACCATTTTATCAGATACTCGCGGTTTTTTCAATAGGAAATTAGCTTTACAGATTCCACCTCTTATGTTAAGATAGAAAAGTAATTAATTTAATGAAACAGCTTCATCCGTTTTCCTGAAGACAAGATGAAGTGAAGGGAAAGGAAAACATGTCCAAGACTATCGACATGAAAGAACTCCTCGAAGCAGGAGCTCACTTTGGTCACAAGACCTCACGTTGGCACCCAAAAATGGCCCCATACATCCATAGCAAGCGCCAAGATACTCACATTATCAATCTTGAAAAGACCGTAGCCGGCCTCGAAGAAGCCCTCGCTCTTACCAAAAAAATCGCTAAAGACGGCAAGAAAATTCTTTTCGTTGGCACCAAAAAGCAACTCAAAGCCATCGTTAAAGAAGCCGCTGAATCTGTCGACATGCCATACGTTACCGAACGTTGGGTTGGTGGTACTCTGACAAACGTCGAAACCGTTAACCGCCAAATCAAGAAGGTTAAAGATCTCGAACGCCGCATGAAGACCGGTGAACTCGAAGCTCGCTATTCTAAGCTCGAAGTTCAACGCTTCCAAGAAGAAATTGCTGTGCTTAACACCCGTTACGGTGGGATTAAAGATATGACCGATCAACCAGCCGCCATCATTGTCACCGATGCTTGCGAAGATAAGAACGCTATTAAAGAAGCTAAGACTCTTCACATCCCAGTAATCGCCATTTGTGACACCAATGTCGACCCAACCGATATCGACATCGTCATCCCAGCCAACGACGACTCTACCAAGGCTGAAAAACTCATCCTCGATTACTTCGTCGAAGCTATCAAATCCGCCAAAAACTAATTTCATCTATTAAGGAGATAAAAATGGCAGAAATTACCATTGAAAATATCAAAAAACTTAAAGAATTATCTGGCGTAGGTCTCACCGATGCTAAAAAAGCTCTTGTCGAAGCCGATGGCGATTTCGACAAAGCCCTCAAAGCTATGCGCGAAAAGGGTCTTACCAAGGCTGAAAAGCGTGGCGACCGTGAAACCCGCGAAGGTATCGTCGACGCTTACATCCACGACGGTCGCCTTGGCGCCATCATCGAAGTGAACTGTGAAACTTCTTTCGTCGCCAACACCGATGAGTTCAAAGATCTTGCTCACAAACTTGCTATGCAAGTTGCTTCCATGGCTCCACTTTACGTTTCCGAAGAAGATATTCCAGCTGAAACTATGAAGGCTAAAATGGAAGAATTCGAAGCTAACTTCAAGGGTCCAGAAAATATGAAGGAACAAATCCTTTCTGGCCAAGTCAAAAAAGCTTTCTCTGACAAAGTTTTGATGCTCCAACCTTACATTCTCGATGATTCTAAAACCGTCGCAGAATTCATCAAAGAAATGATTGCAAAAACTGGTGAAAACATCACCGTCAAGCAATTCAAGCGCATCGAGCTCGGCGTTACTGAATAAAAATATTTGTTCAGACAAAAAAATAGAATAGGCGAAAAACCTATTCTATTTTTCTTGTGCTAAAATAGATATATGAATATTTTATTTGGTGCTTTTATCGGCCTTATCGCCCTCACATTACTCGTCGTCATTCACGAATTTGGCCACTTCATCATGGCAAAAAAATCTGGTGTCAAAGTTAATGAATTCGGCATCGGTCTTCCGCCACGCAAACTTGCCTGGCTTCATCTTCCAGCTAAAGAAGTCCAAAAGTTTTATGATCAATTAAAATCCGAGTCTAAGGCCAAAGTTAATCAAAAACGTCTCCAAAAACTTCTCGCCATGGGAAAAGATAAGACTAAAAAAGATAAGTACGTCTGGTTTTTCATCCCTAGCACCGAATATAAAAATAATCCACTCTATAAACAAGATTATTTGATATTTAGTATCAATCTTTTACCACTCGGTGGCTTCTGCACCATGGATGGGGAATCGGATGCCGAAACTAAGCCTCATACTTTTGGTGCCACGAATTACCTTCAAAAAACTGCTATTCTTTTCGGCGGTGTTACCATGAACTGGCTCTATGGTATTCTAATTTTTACCATTCTCGCCATTACTGGCATGCCACAATTCATGAATAATCAATTCAATATTAATGAAAAAGCGCATTTTACTATGCCAAAAATCTATATTGATAAAATTCTCGAGGATTCTCCAGCCAGTCACAGTACCCTGAAGGCTAACACCGTAATTCATGACGCCAAAGCAAAGAATGAAGATAACTGGAAAGTACTAACTTCCACACTTGATGTTCAAGATTTTAACAAATCCCATCTTGGACAAACTGTAATTTATCGTACCTTCGATCCAACCACTAAGACCACTAGCGAACACGAAGTCACCTTAAATTCAGGCGATAATTCGCCAGCCCTCGGCATCTCCATGCGTATGGACGGCCAATTCCTCGCCCGTTATTCCGTAATCGATGCACCGCTCATCGGTCTTGGTACCACCACTCAGATTACTGGTGAAACCTTCCGTGGCCTCTACGACATGATTCGAAATCTTTTCTCTGGAATCGCCAAGCAAATTGCCGGCAACCAAGAAACCAGAGAGTCTGGCAAACAAGAACTCGCCAAAGCTGGTGAATCCGTCTCTGGACCTGTCGGTATCATTGGTGTAATTTTCCCAAGTTTCGTTAGCGCTGGCCTCACCGAGCTACTTTTCCTCACCGCCATCATTTCCATCTCTCTCGCCTGTATGAATGTTCTGCCAATCCCAGCCCTCGATGGCGGCCGCTGGACTATGATTACCATCTCTAAATTACTCAAGAAGAAACTTTCGACTGAGCTTGAAGGGAAAATTATCGCTACCACCTTCCTCTTCCTCTTCGCTATGTTTATTCTCGTCACGATTTTAGATTTAATTCGTATTTTCCATTAATATGCCATCAAAAACCTCATTTTCAAGCAAAATTGTCAAATTATTAAAATCTAACATAGACTTATTCTATCTTCCGATCTTAGCCATCATCACCTTTTACGCCGCTCAGTTCATCGTCGGGGTGCCAATGCTAATTATTCTTGGTTCCGACACGCTAAAAACACCCCTCATTGCTACTATTTTCTCCGCCTTAGTCTATGTTTTAAGTTTTCTTTTTCTCCTCCTCACCTTTAAGCACCTAAAACCACTTAGGGCTCCGGTCACCCGTAATGAGCTTGGATTTAAGGATTTAGTCACTTTCTCGGATATCGGCCTCGCCATTGCCGGCCTTTTTGGCTATCTAACTTTTTCTGCCATCCTTACCGCACTTTTCTCCGTTTTCCCATGGTTCAACCTTACAGAGAACCAACCACTCCTCTATTCAACCCTAATCTCACCACTTAACAAAGTCTTTGCGGCCATTGCCCTGGTAGTAGTTGGGCCAATTCTCGAAGAGGTTATTTACCGCGGACTCATCTACGGCAAACTTCGCAAAAAACATTCTCTAATTACTTCGATTTTGATCGTTTCCATTCTCTTCGGCTTTCTCCATGGACAATGGAACGTAGGCGTCGACGTCTTCGCACTCAGCGTGGTCGCCTGCTTGATGCGCGAAACCACAGGTACGATTTATGCTGGAATTATTTTACATATACTAAAAAACACCATTGCCTTTTATTTTCTTTTTATGGCCTAATACTAGCCTTAATTAAATAAATATATTAAAAAAGAGGCCGCTCGGCCTCATTTTTTAAAATAACCAAAGTTTAAGCAACTTCGAGAATTTCACCCTTATTTCCATTTGGTAGAGTATATTCATCACCCTCTTTTTTACCAATTAAAGCTTTACCAATTGGTGAAATATCTGAGATACGACCATTCAATGGATCGGCCTCCACGGCGCCCACGATAGAATAAGTATGCTCTTTACCAAGCATCTTAATTTTCACTGTCGAACCTACGGCGATTTTACCGCCCTTCGCCGCCTTAATAATTTCCGCATTCTTCAAGATTTCTTGAATTTCCAAAATTCGACTTTCTACCTGGCGTTGTTCCGCACGGGCATCAGAATATTCCTGATTTTCCTTCAAGTCACCAAAGGAACGGGCGGTAGCCAAACGATCGGCGATTGCTGGACGCATTTTAATCAAGCTTTTTAACTCATTCTCAAGATTTTTCTTACCATCTTGAGTTAAACTTACTGTTTTTTTCATAGGAATAAAAAATACAATCTTTCTTTTAATATAATTACTTCATTAAAAAATACACGAAGCCCCAAAAAATGTCAACTTATCTCTGTTATTTATATTTTTTGTGATACAATAAGAATATTATTATTTTAAACAGGAAAGGTAAAGGATGAAGTTAAGTCAATCATTTATCAAGACCTTCCGTGAAGTAGGAAAAGAAGAAACCAGCCGTAACGCTGAACTTCTCATCCGCGCTGGCTACATTTACAAGGAAATGGCCGGTGTTTATGACTTCTTACCACTCGGATTGATCACATTAAACAAAATTCAAGACATCATCCGTGACGAACTCGATGCTATCGGTTGTCAGGAGATGCAAATGACTGCGCTTCAGAACCCCGAATCCTGGGTCAAAACTGATCGCTGGCGCGATGATGTAATCGATGTCTGGTTCAAAACCAAACTTAATGCCGGCGGCGAATTGGGTCTCGCTCCTACTCACGAAGAGCCACTCACCAATTTAATGACCAAATACATTTCTTCTTACAAGGACCTCCCAGTCTACGTCTACCAATTCCAAACCAAGTTCCGAAACGAACTTCGCGCCAAATCTGGTATTCTCCGTACTCGCGAATTCCTTATGAAAGATCTTTACAGTTTCTCGACCGATAAAGAATCTCACGAAAAGTTCTACCACGAAGTCGAAGAGGCTTACAAGCGCATCTATGTCCGTCTCGGCCTCGGGGATTGTACCTACGAAACATACGCTTCTGGTGGTGCTTTCTCTAAGTATAGTCACGAATTCCAGACTATCACTCCAGTTGGTGAAGACGTTATTTATTTCAACGATGATAAGTCTATTGTCTTAAACGAAGAAGTCGTAATCGATGAAGTTCTAAATGACCTCGGCGTTAAAAAGGAAGACCTTCACTCTACCGCCGCTGCCGAAGTTGGTAATATCTTTACTCTCAGCTACAAATTCTCTGATCCAATCGGTCTTAAGTACGACGATAAGGACGGCGAAAAGAAAACCGTCTTCATGGGTAGCTATGGTATCGGTGTTTCCCGCGTTATGGGTGTAATTGCTGAAAAGTTTGCTGATGAAAAAGGTCTTGTCTGGCCAGAAAATATCGCACCTTTCAAATATTACTTGATCGGCCTTGGCGATGAAGCCGCGAAGATCACTACCGAACTTCACGATGCTCACCGCAAAGAAATCTTGCTTGATGATCGCGATATGCGTATCGGTGAAAAACTTACCGATTCTGAACTTCTTGGTATCCCTTACCGCGTAATAATTTCGGAAAAAACCTTGGAGAATAACCAAGTCGAAATCACCGACCGTAAGACTGGCGAAACCAAGCTTATCGGCCTTGAAGAATTCAAGAATTCACTCTAAAAGTTAAATACCCCGAATCAGGGGTATTTTTCTCTCTGATGTGATAAAATATAGATAAGTATATAAGGAAAAATTATGTTTGATAACACCGAATATAAAATTGCATTTCAAGCTGTCATCGATCGCTTCCAACAGGAGCTTAAAAAAGTTCGCACCGGTCGCGCTCATCCAGATATGCTCTCCAGCATTAAGGTTGAAGCTTATGGTCAATACATGCCACTTAATCAAGTCGCCAATGTCACCATTGCCGATGCCACCATGCTTTTGATTACCCCATTCGATCCATCCACCATCGCTGGTATCTCTAATGCAATTCGCGCCGATCAAACTCTTAACCTCAATCCAGCCGATGACGGTCGCGTGATTCGCGTTCCAGTTCCACCACTCACCGAAGAACGTCGCAAGGAAATCGTTAAGACCACTTCTCAGAAGATTGAAGAAGCCAAGGTCGCACTCCGTAAAATCCGTGACGACGCAAGAAAAGAACTCAAGTCCATCGAAGACCTTTCTGAAGACATTAAGAAGCGTAGCGAAAAAGAAATTGATGACCTCACCAAAGATTTCAGCGCTAAAATCGACGAACTTTTCAAGGCTAAAGAAGCCGAAATTATGAAAATCTAATCAATAAGAAAAACTATGGCCACATTAAACGACTACCGCAACGAACGACTTAAAAAACTCACTACCTTAAAGGAAATGGGTATTAATCCTTATCCATCCCACTCTGATCGCAATACCAAGATTTCTGAAATTCTGGATAATTTTACTGAGCTTGATGGTAAAAAGGTGATTATTGCGGGTCGCATTGTTGCCATTCGTAGTTTTGGTAAGCTCGCCTTTGTTAAGATTCGTGATTATTTTGGCGAAATTCAACTTTTCATGAAGCAAGACGAAACTCCAGAAGACTTTATCGGTACTAAACAATTAAAACTGCTCGATACCGGCGATTTTATCGAAGCTGAAGGTCTAGTCGGTAAGTCTCAAACCGGTGAAATCTCACTCTTCACTAATTATGTGAAGATTCTCACCAAAGCTCTTCGTCCAATGCCAGGTCGTGATGGCTTTACCAATAAAGAAGAACGCTATCGTCGTCGTTATGTCGACATGAATGTTAACCCTGAAGTGCGCGAGCGTATGGTTCGTCGCAGTAAATTCTGGCAAGCTACCCGCGACTTCATGAATATGCACGGCTTTATCGAAGTCAATACTCCAGTCCTCGAACATACCACCGGTGGCGCCGATGCTACACCTTTTGTCACCCATATGGACGCACTCGGTGAAGATTTTTACCTTCGTATTTCTCAAGAATTACCCTTAAAACGTCTTCTTGGTGCTGGCTTTGAAAAAGTTTACGATATTGGTCCTCGTTTCCGCAATGAAGGTGTCGATGACGAACATCTACCAGAGCATATTGCCTTTGAATCTTATGCCGCTTATGAAGATTATCAAAATGGCATGGATTTTTACGAAGAAATGCTTAAATATGTCGCCGAAAAAACTTGGGGCACCCTCAAGTTCCAGGTTAATGGTTTCGATATTGACCTCTCTAATAAGTGGCCACGCATCAAATATGCCGACCTACTTCGCGAAGAGTTTGATATCGACGTTTTCAATCCAGATTGCGCCAAAATCACTGCAATCCTCAAGTCTCACGGCGTCGAGGTGACTGCAGCGCAGGCCGATTCGCGCCTCATCGATAACCTCTGGAAGCTAATTCGTAAAAAATCTGGCGGACCATTCTGGTTAATCGAAGAACCCCTCTCACTCTCGCCTCTAGCGAAAATTTCTCCAGAAAATCCTCTAGTCACTGAACGTTTCCATCCGATTATTGCTGGTACCGAAATGGGTAACGGCTACTCTGAGTTAAACGATCCACTCGATCAGCTCGCTCGCTTCGAAGAACAACAAGCCATGCGCGATGGCGGCGACAGTGAAGCTCAAATGCTTGATCAAGATTTTGTCGAAATGCTTGAGTATGGTATGCCACCAGCCTGTGGTTGGGGCAACTCCGAACGTAATTTCTGGCTACTTGAAGGCGTATCCGGCCGCGAGGCCGTCCCATTCCCAATCATTAAGCGCCGCGCCAATTCTGAAAATACTTCCGAATCTGAAGAATCAAAGACCTCCGAAGATTCCTCCGAATCTTCCACTCACGCATAATTCAGAATTCAAAGTCGTTAACTAAAATTATTAAAGAAAAGAGGTAAAAATGTTGGACATTAATTTCATCCGCAACAACAAAGAGCTCGTCGAACATTCCATCAAAGAAAAAATGTACAAAAACGTCAATCTTGATGAAATTCTCGCCTTGGATGACCAGAGAAAAACTCTCCTTCAACAAGTTGAAGCTCTTCGCAAAGAGCGCAACGATAATACCGCCAAAATGAAAAATGGCAAACCTAGCGACGAACTAATCGCCAAAGGTAAGGAAATCAAAGAAAAACTTAGCACCCTCGAAGCCGATCTTTCTGATTTTGAAAAAGAATTAAACACTAAACTTAAAACCGTCCCTAATGTGATTTTTGACGACGTGCCACTCGGTGACGAATCGGCCAGCGTAGAAGTCAAAAAATGGGGTGAATGCAAGACTACCGGCGTCGACCATCTCGACTATGCCGTCTCTCGTGATTGGGTAGATTTCGAACGTGGTGCCAAGGTTGCTGGTGCAAAATTCTACTATGTCAAAGGCGGCCTCGCCCTACTCGAAAATGCCCTTATCCAATTTGGCATCAAAAAAATCGTTGAACATGGCTTCACTCTCATGGATGTGCCTGATCTCGTTAACTCCCGCGTCCTCGAAGGTACTGGTTTTGCTCCTCGTAGTTCCGAGCAAAGCGATGAATACTACATCGAAGGGGAAGATCTCGCCCTTATTGCCACCGCCGAAATGCCAATCACCGGCTATCATATGGACGAAATTATCGACGAAGAAAAACTTCCACTTTTCTATGCTGGTTTTTCAGCCTGTTTCCGCAAAGAAGCTGGCGCCTATGGCAAACACACTCGTGGTCTCTTCCGCGTCCATCAATTCAATAAGCTTGAAATGTACTCCTTCTGTACTCCAGAACAAAGTAAAGAAATCCACGAAAAACTTCGCGCCATCGAGGAAGAGATCTGGCAGGAAATTGGTATCCCATATCACGTTATTAATATCGCCGCCGGTGATCTTGGTGCGCCAGCTGCCAAAAAATACGATATTGAATACTGGTCTCCAGTTGATCAAAAATACCGTGAAATTACCAGCTGCTCGAACTGCACCGACTTCCAAGCTCGCGGACTTAATATTCGCGTCCGCCGTAAGGATGGCACCGTCGAAGTGCTTCATACCTTGAATGGCACCGCCATTTCTCTCGCCCGCACTATGGTAGCCGTTATCGAAAACTTCGCCGAAGAAGGTGGTAAGCTTCGCGTCCCAGCCGTCTTGCAGCCATACCTCGGTACAGACATGTTATAATAGCCATAAGGAGAAATTATGATCGAAAAAATTGAAATTAGTGGTAGCAATTACAAAATTGAAGATAGTTTTCATAAATATGCCGTCAAACGTATCGGCAAACTCGACAAATACTTGCCACACGGCAGCAAAAAAGATGTGGTTGCCAAAATCGTCGTCACCGAAGTCGGACGCACTCACGGTAATAAATATGAAATTTCTGCCGCCATGGAAATTCCAGGTGGTAAAGTTATCGCCGCTAAGGACGAGTGTTCCAATATTTTCGCCGGCATCGACATTATTGAGGCTAAGCTAATGGGTCAAATTCGTCGTTACAAAATCGAGAGCACTCCACATCTTCGTCGTGGGGTCTTCTCCCGCTTTTTTGGTAAAAAATCCAATTCTTAATTTTAACCTAAAATTAAGAAACTAAAACTCAATTAAAAATACATGTTCTCTTAAAAACATGTATTTTTTATGATAAAATATCCCTATAATATTATTCCGATTTGGAGGTTTCGACTGTTTATGTCTCAGAAAAAAATTGAAAAAATTCAGGAAGCTAAAATTAAGGCTCCAAAAGTTAAAAAAGAACGCAAGCCAACCGATAAATTAGCTGATAAAACCACCACGACCCGTATTTTGCAGGGCGTTTTTGGTGACCCAGCCAAGCGCAATCTCGCTCGTATGCGCAAAATCGTTAAGATCATTAATAGTCTCGAACCAAAATACGAAGCCATGTCTGATGACGAACTCAAGGCTCAAACTAATGTCTTGAAAGAGCGTCTCGACGCCCTTAATAAGAAGGCCGAGGCCAATATTGCTCGTGCCAAACTAAAAGCTTCAGCCAAAAAATCTGAGACAAAGGCTGAATCTACCGACAGCGCTAAGAAGCAGTCTACCTCTGTTAAATCGGAAAAACTTGAGCGCAACGAAACCAAAATTTTAAGCGAAATTTTACCAGATGCTTTCGCCTTAGTGCGCGAAGCTACTAAACGCGTTCTTGGCATGCGCCACTATGATGTCCAGATGATTGGTGGTATCGTTCTTCACGAAGGCAACGTC
>CALHIA010000120.1 GCA_938030585.1 uncultured Candidatus Saccharibacteria bacterium
CCGCCTCATCAATCAAGCCAGCTTCTGGCCAGTCCAGAAGATGTACCGATTCTGGAATCTCGGAATTTACCGTACCTGCGCCAGTCATCTTCTGATAAAGCTCCTCAGCGAGGAATGGCGTAAATGGTGCCATAATCTTCGCAAGATAAATCAATACATAATACAGCGTCGAATAGGCTTCTAGCTTATCGCGGTCGTCTTCCGACTTCCAGAAGCGCCTACGTGACCTACGCACAAACCAGTTCGACATATCATCGATGAATTCCAATACTGAAGAGAGTGCTGCTGGAATATTATAAGCTTCCATACCTTCTGTAATTTGATTACGCACCTGATGCACTCTTGAAACCAACCAAATATCTAGTGGATTCACAAATTCACTCACCGCCATTGCTTGCTCGGAATCAAAGCCATCGACTTCTGCATACATCGTAAAGAAGTCAAACACATTCCAAATCATCGATAGCTTTCTCGCCACGTCTGACACATCTTTATCGATCAATGCAAAATCCTCTCCTGCAAGCACCGGCGAAGAAAGCATCAAGAAACGCAAAGAGTCTGCCGAATATTGGTCCATCAAGAGATTTGGATCAGTGTAATTCCCTAGTGATTTCGACATCTTGCGACCATCGTTACCCGCCAAGGTACCAGTAGTAATCACATTTTTGTAAGCAATATCTGAAAATAGCGCCGTATTCACCACGTGTACATAATAGAACCACGCACGTACTTGACCCACATATTCCACGATGAAATCAGCCGGGTAATTCTTTTCAAATTTTTCCCGATTTTCGAATGGATAATGCAACTGCGCAAATGGCATCGAACCCGATTCGAACCAACAGTCTAACACCTTATCGATGCGGGTAAAATGCTCTCCGTCGATCTCAAATTCAATCTCATCCACCCAAGGACGGTGATAATCCTCTAGTCTCACGCCCGAAAGTTCATAAAGCTCATCATAAGAGCCCACCACTTTCACGCTTCCCTTGTCGCCCTTCCAAACTGGCATTGCCGTGGCAAAGAAACGGTCGCGTGACAAATTCCAATCTGGCGCCGCTTCGATATTTTTTTCGAAACGACCATGCTTCAAATATTCTGGGAACCAATTAATTTTTTCGTTTTCTTCGATCAACATGGTCTTCGAATCAGTCACATTGAAGAACCAGCTTGGAAATGCTCGGTAAATAATGCGTTGTTTCGAGCGTGGATTGAATGGATATTCGTGTTTAATGTATTTAATACGATAAACAATCCCCTTTTCGAGAAGCATCTTAGCGATAATTTTATTCGCCGCCCAAAGTTCAATGCCGTTTTCATCAGTCTTACGTACACCGAGGTCCATCAACCATTTTTCGGCCGCTTCCACGTAATAACCCTGTTCATCCAAGAGATCGACAAAATCTACTTCATGTGCCAAAGCCAAATCATAGTCCGCCTCACCATAAGCCGGAGCGATATGCACGATACCCGTACCATCTTCATCCGAAACATATTCCGCAGTTAATACATGATAGGTATCTTTTTGACGTTCCTCGCGTGAGAAATTCTCCATCAATGGTTGGTATTCCAAGCCAACTAATTCCGCCCCATTGATCTCTTTCAAAAATTCAAATTCGCCTTCGAAAACTTCGTCCGCGGTTTTCTTTAGCGTCACGATTCTTTCTTCCCCTACTTGATAAAGACCATAAGTCAATTTTTCATTCACCGCTAGAACCAAGTTCGCAGGCAAAGTCCAAGGCGTGGTCGTCCAAGCGAGCAGATACGCACCCTGTAGCTCCCCCTCACTCATTACCTTAAATTTCACGAACACCGATGGATCTGTCACTTCTTGATAAGCCTCGTTATCCATCGTCACCTCAGCTTTCGAAACCGGCGTCGAGAATTTAGTGTCGTACATCAAAACCTTACGGCCTTCAAAAATCAGACCTTTATCATAAAGAGTCTTAAACGCCCACCAGACCGACTCCATATAGTTCTTATCCATCGTACGGTAAGCCCCACGAAAATCCACCCAGCGACCGATGCGCTCAATTGTCGATTCCCAAGCTTCCGAATTTGCCACCATCGATGCCTTAGCTTTCTCGATATAGGTCGCTAGCGGCCACTTCGTACCAATTTCTCGACGGTCCGTGATTCCTAATTGTTTCTCGACAAAATTCTCTGCCGGCAGTCCATGGCAATCCCAACCCCAACGACGTTCTACCCGTTTTCCGCGCATCGTCCAAAACCTTGGCACTGCATCCTTCGTCACTGAAGAAAGCAAGGTTCCATGATGTGGCATACCCGTAATGAACGGAGGTCCATCATAAAAAACATATGAATTATCAATATCGCGTTGCTCAATCGATTTTTCAAAAGTCTGATTTTTCTTCCAGAATTCGATTAACGCTTTTTCATATTCTAAAGCTCGTCTTCTTGTATTTGCTTGATATTTCATATTTCCTCTTTCTAATCCGTTTCCTCTGTATTTTTCAAAATTTTCGTATATATTCCGTTCGGTTCATCCATCGTGGTTTCAATAATTTCTTCGCGGAATAATTCGTAAATATTTCCCCCAATTTTGTCGTCAAAGTACAATTTTAAATCATATAATCTGCGCAAATGCTCTCCTGCGCGTCGAATATTATGTCGAATCAAGATATCCGAAAAGCGGTCCGAAATCGTCATAATCCCCGTATGATGACACATATTGTCACAAAGTTGAATCAAACGATCATAATCATCAATCTCCGCCCTTAGCATATATTCCTGTGTCATGCGAATCGTATCCTCTTCCATCCCCTCCCAAAATTCGTCACGATTCAAAGTCGGAAAACCGTAATAAGTATGGGTCATCGAAATTCGCGCTGGAATCTCCAAACCCTTTTCCATCAAAATTTCATAACCAAAAATCGGATGCTTCAGTCCTGCGTGTTTCATTTTCACCCGACCAATATCGTGTAGCAATCCTGCTGCATAAGCCATACCTGGGTCAAGCTGATCTTTTTTCATGGCACGCGCAATCGTCTCTGCTGCTCTCGCCGTACTCCTAGAGTGCTGCTCCCAGTAGATTTTATATCCAGGCTGCGTTTTGCCCCAGGCAAAAATTGCCTCTGCTTGTTCCCTGATTTTACTCATCCCCCTAATTATACAACAAAAATCCAGACTTCGCTAAAAGCCAAACGCCCGCATCAAAGCTACCCCATCCCCATTCTTCACGAACCCCCTCTCATTTCGCTAATTCTAGACTTCGCGAATCACGTATTTTACTTCCGAAATTTGCGGCAATGGCCGGCCCGCCCACTTTTTTACCACCATCCCGTCATCTTGCAAAACCAAAACCGTCGGATATTGCACGATATCTCTCGCTCTCGCAAACATTTCCCCATCAATCGTTTCCGGATCGATTAGTTCCACCTCTTTTCGCGCCTCATATTCGAAGTCTCGCTTCCACATCTCGGCCTCCGAAGCAAATTCTGAGTGTTGTTTTACCACTATTACTACACGCATTCTTTTTTCTTCTTTCTCTGTTCCCTAATAATACTTTCGAACTCATCCAAAGTCTTAAACTGCAAAAATACACTGGCAAATCGCACATAAGCCACCTCGTTTTTCTCCGCCAAGACATCCAAAATCGCCTGACCAATCTCATGTGATTCCACTTCATCTCGATCTAGGGCATACATCTTCGCAGTCACCGAATTCACCACGTCTTCAATCTCAAATTCCGAATTAAAAAACTTCCCCACGCTGCGTTTTACCGCACCGCGCAATTTATCTCGATCAAAAACTTCTCGGTTACCACTACGTTTTTTCACCGTCAAAGTCGGCAACTCGATGCGTTCATAGGTTGTAAAGCGATAACCATCCTTCGTCACGCGACGACGACGAATCATCTGGCCATCCGTAGTTTCCCGGCTTTCCAGCACCTTGCTATCGCCAATGCCAATATTTATATTCATTATAATTTCTATCTAAAATGACTGGGCTAGCCAGTCATTTCGAATTGTTAAGTTATTTTTTGTTGCGGAATCTTGCGCGAAGTGAAGGTGGTACATCCAAATCTTCTTCTTCGTCTTTTTTACCGATGCGTTCCCAAATATTTTCTTTTGGGGCGGCAGTGAAATCACTTTGGAATTCATGATTTGTAGTAGTCGTATGATCGAAACTACTAACTGGAGCCACTACTGGTTCGCTCGCTTGAGATTTTATCGCTTCTACGCGTTCCATCACCTCTGCGTTACGACGAGCTTCTTCTTCCTCTGCACGCTTTTGGCGGTAATAATCTGAATCAAAACCAGTTGCTACCACCGTGATCACGATTTCATCCTGCAATTCTGGACGAATTGAAGCACCGAAAATGATATTAGCATCTGGAGAAACTGCACCAGTGATTTCCTCAGCTGCTTCCTGGATTTCTGACATTGACATATCATAACCACCAGCTACCGAGAAGAGTACGCCACGAGCACCGTCGATTTTCACTTCGATAAGTGGAGATTCAATAGCTTGTTGAGCTGCCAATTTTGCACGGTTTTCACCGGAGGCGCGACCAATTCCCATCAAGGCAGAACCGGCATTCTTCATAATGGCCTTCACGTCAGCAAAGTCCAAGTTGATCAGTGCATGTTCGGTAATTAATTCTGAAATACCCTGTACACCCTGACGCAAAACATCATCTGCAATCTTAAAAGTTTCGAGCAGTGGCGTGCGTGGATCAATCGTTTGTAGTAAACGGTCGTTAGGAATCGTAATCAAAGCATCGACTTCCTTCGCCAATTTTTCGATCGCAGAGTCAGCATTCTTCTTACGCTGTGCACCTTCGAAAGTAAATGGTTTCGTCACCACACCCACGGTCAAAATATCTTGCTTCTTAGCTTCCTGAGCCACTACTGGACCAGCACCAGAACCGGTACCACCACCAGCACCCAGAGTAATGAACACCATATCGGCATCCTTAATAGCTTCACAGATGTTGTCACGGCTTTCTTCCGCAGCGGTTTGACCTTTTTCTGGGTCACCACCGGCACCAAGACCTTGGCCAATGTGAACTTTCACGTCTGCATTAGAGTGATGTAGCGCCTGGGCATCGGTATTGACCGCAATAAATTCAACACCGGAAAGTCCAACTTCCTTCATGCGATTTACCGCAGAACCGCCAGCTCCACCGACACCGATTACTTTAATCGTCGCTTTGCTTTCCACCTCTGTTGGTTTTATTTCTGGCATCTTTATTCCTCACTTTTAACTATAGATTACTTCTATATTAACACATTTCTAGCCAGAATAAGAGATTTTTATCTTCCACCGCCAAATAATTTGCCGAGGAAACCCATTGGTTTTTCTTCCACA
>CALHIA010000121.1 GCA_938030585.1 uncultured Candidatus Saccharibacteria bacterium
TATAACTATGGTACTGAAACTAGCACTGTAGCGAGTTCATCGATGAAATTTAGCAACTGGCAGAAATCTTTTCAGAATATTGCGAAATGGGCGGAAAATAAAAATGATTCAGCAGAAATCAAAAAGCTTAAGCAAAAGTGGCTGAAAAAATTATATCTGCGTTTTAAGATTTCTCATGCCTTAGCAGTGGCACGAAGTGCGATGCCGCTGACAAAAAAATGGAAGTACCTAAATCCAGTGGTACTTCCCCTGGCGAGTCTGGCCGCGAAAATTCGCAAATAAGTTTATTTAAATTTAATTTTGGGAAGAATGCGTGGAGTGCGTTTGGCGTATTCTAAATATTCTTTCCCAAATTTTCTAGCCAACCATTTTTCTTCCGTAATTTGCATAAAAACTACGAGATATAAATAAAAGAAAAGAATAAATCCGAGCATAAATAAATTATGAGCGGTAATTAAAATTCCACTAAAAATAAAGAAAAAAGCCGTGTAAATCGGGTGACGTGTGACGGAATAAATTCCAGTGGTGACGAGTTTACCAGATTGAATTTCGTGGGCGATATTTTGAATTAATACGGCATAAATCCAGAAAAAGATACCGGTCAAAATTAATACAGTACCGAGGAGGAGAAAGAATAGATCGAGATATAAAATTTCGCCAGCCTGAAAAAACCCCTGCCGTTTTAAGTAAAAAGCCAGTACGGTAATTAAACTACAAGTGATTACATAGATTGGCCCTACACCAAAAACTGGCAAGGATGATTTTTTCATAAGACTCCTTTATTTGGCGGAATCGAGGAAGTTAATCGTATCGCGCATCGCATCCTCAATAGTGTGCGTAGTTTCCCAGTTTAATTCGCTCTTAGCTTTAGAAGGATCAGCGAAGATTTCAGCAAGATCACCTGGACGACGTTCAGCAAAACGGTGTGGCAAGGCGGCATGATTGGCTTCTTCGAAAGCGTGCATAATTTCAAGCACGGAAGTACCGCGACCAGAGCCAAGATTATAGATGGAAGTACCAGTCTTTTCGAAAGCCTGCATAGACTTCAAATGACCGAGAGCAAGATCGACGACATGGATGTAATCACGGATACAAGTACCGTCACGAGTATCATAATCATTACCATAAATAGCGAGCTCTTTAATTTCGCCACTTCTAACTTTCATGACGATTGGCATGAGATTGTTTGGAATACCGTTTGGATCTTCGCCAAGTAGACCAGATTCGTGAGCGCCAACTGGATTAAAGTAGCGCAAGATTACTACGGACATTTCTGGACGAGCCACGGCTTCAGCTTCCAGAATTTTTTCGATGACATGCTTAGTTTCACCGTATGGGTTGGTAATGGCGACACCAGTAGTAAGATCTTCGCTAAGTTTGCCAGAATTCTTCGCGCCATAAACGGTAGCAGAAGAACTGAAGATGATTTTATTGACCTTAAATTCAGCCATACATTTCAAAAGATTAACCGTACCCTGAACGTTAGTTTCGTAATATTCGAGAGGCTTTTCAATAGATTCAGCTACTGCTTTGAGGCCAGCAAAGTGAATGACGGCTTCAAAATCGTGAGACTGAAAAAGTTCACGCATACCATCAAGATCCAAAATATCAATCTTGTGAAATTCCGGCTTAGTGCCGGTGAGAGTGGCGATTTTATCTAAAACTTCGATTTTACTATTAAATAGATTATCGATAATTGTAACTTCGTGACCAGCCTTGATTAATTCTACGACAGTATGTGAACCAATGTAGCCAGTACCTCCAGTAACGAGAATTTTCATGTGGGTTGACTCCTTTTTATTAATTATAACCCCTCAGAGTGATTTTTCGAAAAATTTGATAGAGAATACCGCGAGGACTATGAATTAATTTCAAATAAAAACGAAGTTTTTTGGTGAGAAATGGATTTTTAAATTGAGAGCTGGCGAGTTTTCTAGTTTTCATCAAATATACATCGTAATGTGATTTATCAATTTGGCGACTTATCGCATGATCCAAAAAGGCAAAATACGATAACAATAATGCTACATCCGCAGCTAATTTCAGATTAGAATCTTGAAGATATTGACCAGCTTCGATTGCCATTTGTTCCTTAACTTGGAGACGTTTTAAGGTTTTTTCTTCAGAATAGCGATTTTTAGTGATTTCTGAATGCGTACGTTGATATATATATAGTTCATCTGGGATGTAGGCAATTTTTTGCGCATGAAAGAATAATTTATAAGTAGTAAGATTATCTTCATGAATTTGCCCCACTGGATGTTCAATCTTGTAATCAGTAAATAAGCTTTTTCGATAAAGTTTATTCCAAGCTAAGACATTAAAATCCTGTTGCTTAATTAAAAGATCCTCAGTAGCTTGATAGCCGGTAATTTTTTGAGTTTTTAAGATATGATTAATCACATTTTTTTCGAATTTTTCTTGATAACCACAAACCGTAATATCTACAGCTGAATCTTCAAAAAACGGTGCCGCTAATTTTCCTAAATAATCAGATTTT
>CALHIA010000122.1 GCA_938030585.1 uncultured Candidatus Saccharibacteria bacterium
CGCCTATGCCTACCAAGTAGTCGCACATTTGATTAATCAAGGCGCCAGTGCCGATCTTTGTTTGCTTGATAAAAAACTTGGTGACAAAATCAAATACGCTGCCAAGGTCGCTGAAAATGTGATCATTATTGGCGAAAACGAAGTCGAGAACCGTACTTATCAAGTTAAAAACCTCACTACTGGTGAACAAAAAACTTTCGAACTAAACTAAAAAATTTTAAATTAAATTAAAAATCTTCAAAAAAATAGTCACTCCAGCGGCTATTTTTTACATAAAGAAATTAAAACTAAAAAACTGGATTTAAAAAAGACGCGTTTTATTTTTTTCTAAAAACATATAACAAATAACAGGGGTAAAACCGAACAAAATTCCAAAACCGAACACGAATATAGAAAACCGAACATTAAAATCCCACAAGCCAATTTAAATTAAAATATAAAATACCATTTTTGCAACTAAGAAATGTCAATACTAAAAACATTAAAAATCTCAAAAGTCAATGTTGACGACAAGCAAAAGCATGATATCATAGAGATAAGAATTCGGGCGAAGTTGAGAGACGTCTGAATTCGAAGACAAAACACCTCGGAGGTTGAGTGTGAAGTTAATGTCTATATTGTAAATAAAATACACCTCGGGAGTTTGGTGTATTTTTTAGTCTATGCTAAAATATCTCTATGGCACTGTGGCGGAGTGGTTACGCAGCGGTCTGCAAAACCGTGTACACCGGTTCAATTCCGGTCGGTGCCTCCAATCTATCGAAGTAGATGCGGTGAATTTTCTAGAAAAAGCCACGACTTTGGTAGTATAATATCTCTAAGCCCGAATGGCGGAATTGGTATACGCGTTCGACTTAAAATCGAATGGAGAAATCCATATGGGTTCAAGTCCCATTTCGGGCACCACAAAAAAATGACTTAATCCTAAGTCATATTTGGTCATTTTTTATTTAAAAATCAGGTGCTTATTATGATTATTTCAATTGACGATTCAGGTGATCCAGGCTTAAAAACTTGCTGGTTCAGTAAATAAATCTTTGTCGGGAGATAAAATATACTTAGATATTATTAAAAACCATATAAACTTTTTTAACAAAATCTAGAATAATCAAAAAAGCGCCTGAGCGCTATTTTTTCGAAACGTCTTCTATCCAGCAGATTACTCATCTGGAAAGTATCGTCATAACGACGCCAATTCGATAGACGAATCATTTATAATACTATTATATTACTTTAAGAAAATATTACAAGCATAAAACTTCTGTGACGTAAGAGTATCAGTCTAAATAGAATCAACGTGATATTAGAGTCTATATTAACAAATTTTTCCTAAATACTTGACTTTATGTTAGATTTCGGTAAAATTAAAACAGTACGCGAGCTTAGCTCAGTTGTTTAGAGCGCTTCCTTGCCAAGGAAGAGGTCGAGAGTTAGAGTCTCTTAGCTCGCACCAATTTATCCCCACTAAAACCCCCCTTTTAGTGGGGATATTTTGTGTCTAAAAAAGCTTACTACTTTTCCAATTTCTGATATAATTAAAGTATTAACAAGGAGTAAAATGAACACACTACAAATGATTTTAATCGGTGTAATTGCAGTTGTAATCCTAGTTGCTCTCTATGCAATTTTTGTTTATAACCATGTTGTCACCGTCAAGGTTCGCGTCGACAATGCTTTTTCAGACATTCTTGTCCAATTAAAGCGCCGCGCTGATCTAATCCCAAACCTTATTGAAACCGTGAAGGGCTATACTAAGCACGAAAGTGAAACTCTTGAAGCCGTCGTGAAAGCTCGTTCGAGTGTCCTTACTGCCTCTACTCCAGCTGAAGTTGCTGGCGCAGAAAAGGAAATGAAGTCTGCCCTCAGCCACATCTTCGCTCTCGCTGAAAGCTACCCAGAGCTAAAAGCTAACGAAAACTTCATCCGTTTGCAAGATCAACTCGAAGATACCGAAGATAAAATTCAAGCTTCTCGCCGCTACTACAATGGTGCAGTTCGCCAATATAACGAATTTATCGTACGTTTCCCAGCTAATATCTTCGCTGGCATGTTTGGTTACAAGTCCCGTGAATTCTACAATGTTTCCGAAGAGGAAAATGCCAAGATTCAAGAAGCTCCAAAAGTTTCTTTCTAATCAATTAATACGACAAATTAATATCCAGTGGGCCGACCCACTGGATATTGTCAGAAAGGGAATATGTATTCTCAGATTGCAGCTAATAAAAGAAATACCGTTTTAATTCTCGCCGGCTTCGTCGGTTTTATTGGTTTTATTGGGGCGCTTTTTGCGGCTGTTTACGGCGATAATAGTATTTTTATTTTTACTTTAGTTTCTGCCATTATTTATGCCAGCATTATGGTCTTTTTATCGTCTAGCATGGCTATGGCGATGACCGGTGCTCATCCTATCGCTAAAAAAGATTACCGTTCTCTTTATAATATTGTCGAAAATCTCACCATCACTACAGGTCTGCCGATGCCAGAAATTTACGTGATTGAT
>CALHIA010000123.1 GCA_938030585.1 uncultured Candidatus Saccharibacteria bacterium
TGCATTTTTCATTGCCTTATTTTTATTTAAAACTGAAAGAGCCTTTACATTATTAGCACTTTCAATTTCATCTTTTTTAGCATTCGCAATTTGCATATTTGCGCGATATTCCATTAAATAGTCGCGATAAAGTGCATTCTCGCCATCAACATTCGCAACCGGAAATGGTATAACAGTTGTAAAACGATAAATAAATTCACCAGTATTTTGCGCTTGATATAGTTGATACCACAACAACCCTGAACCAGTAATTAAAATCACCAAAGCAATAATTAAAGCGTTTCCAACTAGTCGATTTTTACTATATTGGACAGGATATTTAAATTTTTTACCCTTGTTTAAAATTTCCTTACGCTGCTCTTCAAGTGTTGTGTTTGTGATTTTTGCAACTTGAGTTTCTTGAGCATTCGACTTTTTCAAAATCTTTTTCTTCAAACTCTTTCGCTTTTCTTTAAAATTCTTCATCTTCCTCCTCTACTTCAACTTTCGAAATTGCATCCTGAAGTCTATTATAAACATCTTCTGGGTGTTCAACATTTTTAATCTCTAAATCTCCCACGATTGTAAAAATATTTATTGTTCCAAAATGGAAAATGTCGCCAAAAAATCCTGGAATTTCGAAATTAACACTTTGAATCTTCGAAAGCGGCAAATCCATCATTCTTCTCCCAAAAAATCCTTTTTGTGTAATTTGACGGATGCGCTGATTTGAAACAATATAGATTGAATAATACCACAGCATGAAATGATACAAAAACAACAGAAGCCCAAGCAAAAAACCGCCGCATGCAACCCAAAGCGCATTCATTATATTGTCTGAAGTTAGCATAAAAAAAGTCGGCAAACAAGAAATTGCAAAAACGCCCAAAAAGAGGTAAAAACCTTTGCGCATCGCAATAATATGCTTTCGAAACATAAAGAGAAATTCTTCACCTTCTCTTTGACCTTTAAAAATTTGTTCTTTCATAAATAAAATCAGTGGTACCCCGGATAGGAATCGAACCTATAACCTTTTCCTTAGGACGGAACTGCTCTATCCAATTGAGCTACCGGGGCCCTGGGATTAGTGTAACATCGCAAGCACTAGCGAGTAAAGCGTTCGCTGGTACGCTGGTAGCTGTACAGTTCATCATCGCTGAACCAATGCGATATCTCTTCTTTAGCCTCTTCGGCATTACCGCTAGCATGAATCAAATTCGGCACTCCCTTCTGGCATTCATCAGCATACCCAAAACTCATGTGTGAAAAATCGCCACGAATGGTACCCATTTCGGCAGATTTTGGTTCGGTGGAACCGACGATTTTACGAACTAAGGCGACAGCTTCGATACCTTCGAGACACATCGCGATAATCGGACCACTCATCATATAATCGAGATTGTAACGATAAGTTTCTTCACCACGACGCGAAATCAACTTGCCGATACCTTCATAATGTTGCTTGAATAATTCTTGATCTGGGCTAACCATTTTCATGCCGACAATCTTGAGGCCGACACGTTCAAATCTTTGTAAAATTTCACCGACGATACCACGTTGAACGGCGTCCGGCTTCAAAATTACCAAAGTACGTTCAATATAATCTGTTCTTGTGTTTTCGTCCATGTTTTCTCCCTTATAAAATCTTGATATTTCCCCAAGTATATCACAATTTCAGAGGTTATTCGCAACGAACTGAGTTAATCAATTCGCGACAACCACCGGCACGGAAATTATAATTTTCTTCGTAGGTTTTACGAATCACTTCATATAATTCTTCGAACTTGGCGTAGACCTTGGCGAGGTCGACAAATTTTAGAGGAAATTCGGTGAGCAAGTTCGGACGCTCATTGCGTTCAAAATCATTAAAAGCATTTTTGGCATCATCTGCGGCGCGACGCATTTCCACGAAATCGACTGAGCCATCATCCTTACTCGAGGAATGTAGCCAGCGATAGGTCGCTTCATTAGCCTGTGCCTTGAGGGTGGCCCATTTTTCACCATAATCTTTCAAGCGCTGATTGCCGGATTCGCGCAGGATTTTGGTAGCATTAAGAATATCAGCCTCGGTCCAATCGGAAGTTTTATTTCCTTCAATTACACTCCATTTATGCCAAACCGCGTAGAGATCGAGAGCTTTATTAATATCTTCATCACCACCATTCGTAGCATTAAAAACTGTACGGAAGGCATCAAATTTACGACCAATTTCCGGATCTTTCAAGACGCCGGCAGAATCGCCGAGCTTGGTAACTAAATTGCTATCGATACCGGCCATATTTTGTTTACAATCTTCGATATATTTTTGGTAAATTTCATTCGAGGTAGCAGAATTCGAGGCATATTCAGAAATTTTATTACAACTGACATCGCCACGAATTTTAGTAATTTGATTTTTAATTTCTTTGGCCGTGGAATAAGTCACAGAATAATCGGTTTTAAAGGCACCGGTAGCTTGGCCAATGATAGTAACGAGAATAGCTAAAACAATGAGACTAGCTGGGGCGGCAATCATAATAATTTTTTGGCGCTTGGTGGCGTGAGTGAAAAAATCTTTGGCGCGCTGAATCAGATTGAGTTTGGTACGCTCTTTTTTGGCTGGAGTTTCTGGAGCGGCATTAGGACCGACGCCGGCTGGAAAACCGTTCGGAAGCACCTCACCAGAAGTTGGAGCTTTTTCTTCAATCACCACAGAACTACCAGAAGTCGGTTCATACTCGACACGCTTCCCGACCATATCAATTTGACTTTTGACAACCGTTTCATCATATTGGATTTGTTTGGCATTTTGGTTATTTTGGTCGCTAAAGAGTTCGCTTACAGAATCAGTTTTATCCATAATCATATTATAGCATAAGGTGTTATAATTACTCTTATGGATATTTCTGAATTAGTGGCAGATTTTCTGGAATCACTGGAAATTGAAAAAGGTCGTTCGACGAAAACCATAGAAAACTACGGGCTCTATTTGTCACGTTTTATTGACTTGATTACGGAAGATTTTGAAGGCCAAGAGATGATTAAACCTTCCGATATTACACCGGAGGTTTTACGTCGTTTTCGTTTGAAGTTGAATCGGTTTTCGGATAATCAAAATAAAGAGCGTTTATCGGCGCTGACTCAGAGCTACCACTTAATTGCGCTAAGAGGATTTTTCAAATATTTAGCCAAGCGTGGAATTAAAAGTCTGGACCCTTCCCTAATTGATTTGCCACGAGCCGCCAAAAAGCAAGTAACTTTTTTACACTTCGATGAAATTGAAAGATTGCTAGCAGAAATTCCGCTAGACACCGAATCGGGGCTAAGAGACCGCGCGATTATTGAACTACTTTTTTCTGGCGGATTACG
>CALHIA010000124.1 GCA_938030585.1 uncultured Candidatus Saccharibacteria bacterium
ATCTGGGTTTCCCCAGTAGGTACCTTCACCACCTCGAAGACTAAACCTACGATGAAAAATCTCATAATTAGCGGTTAAATGTGATTGGCTGTATTGTTTTGCTGTACTTACGTCAAAATCACTAGAGGCGAGAATCTTTTGGAGTTCGCAAACTTGACCATTATCACATAAAAACATTCGACTAAAATCTTTGACCTTGGGAGTGGTAAATGATGATAAATCTAAGATTTGAACATTAGAAACACTACCAAACATGCCAGCCATAGTTTCGACATTTTGTGTATTAAAATTTGAAACATCAATACTAGTAGAGCCACAACCATAAAACATGTCAGACATATTCGTGACATTTCTAGTATCAAAATGGCTTAAATTCAAGGCAGGAATCCTCAAAGTAAACGCAAACATACTATTCATATCCTTAACATTTTCCGTATTAAAGCTTTGAATATTGAGGTTTTTTAGATTAGACATACCGTAAAACATATAAGACAAATCTATGGCAGCTCGCGTATCAAAGTTAGAGAGATTTAAATTTTGAATATTTGAATTCCCAAGGAACATTCGAGAGAAGTCTGTAACTTTTGAAGTATCGAACCTTGAAACATCTAGGTTTTGAACTTGCTTTAGATTGTAAAACATACCACTCATATCACGCACTTTTGGTGTACGGATATTTGCGATATCGAGGACGGGAAGATTAATCAGCCCACCAAGCATATCGCGCATATCTTCTACGTTTTCCGTATTGAAGTTAGAAATATTTAGACTGGTAAGACTTGGTAAAGCTTCGAGCATACGAGCCATGCTAGTAACTTTAGTAGTATCAAAATTAGAAAGGTTTAAAGAAGTTAAATCTTTACAATACTTGAACATTTGAGACATATCGGTGACTTCACTAGTTTCAAATATAGCTAAATCAATATCCTTAACTTTAGTAAACCACAGGAACATACTGGATGAATCCGGTGCAAGATGAATTTTTTCGGCAGCAGAATAATAATAGATGGTTTTTTCTGTGGCATCAAACCAGGCCTTAATTTCATAATCTGAGTTATCTGGCTTTTCGATATTAATTGCCGCCATGGAAGCTGCTGGCGCTACACTGCTACGCTTAATATGCTCGACATTATCCTTATTTTTTAGGTTGCAATTTTGCCCCGCAACTGGATCGATATGACAGGTTTGATTCGGATCAAGCGCACCCACACGCTGATTAAAATCCGGACCATTCGTCATTACAGCTCGCATCGTGTATGGGTTTGAGACAAAAGATAAGATTAACTTGTTTGCGTAATTCCCCGACTCGAGATTATCAGTTAATTTCATACCGATACTTAGTTGATTCGATTCGTTGCCGTTAGTTTTTCCTGTGGTTCGAAGAATCTGTGCTGGGTTAGAGAGAGCTGGAATCGGTGCGTAATTCACGGACGCACCAAACTTATACCCCCAAGTATTATTCGGTAAATTATTTAAGGATAAATTAGTGCTAACCGAATTAATTTTCGCACCAACAATAGACCCCGTGTTAGTCAGCGCGGTATTTTCTGTTTCAGAACTGAGTGTGGCAGTGTATCCAGTACGATTATTAGTATTGACAGTGAAATTAAATGGAATCTCTGTAGTTTTATTTGTAGAATTTATGACTTGGTTCCCATTCACTTGTAAATTCGCTTGATCCACCGAAGCCGAAAGCGTCGGAACAAAAAGAGCAAAAGTATTGCTGCTCAGAACAATATTTAAGAAAGAAATTAAGCCTAAAAATAATCCGAGAAACCTTAGTTCCCAGCTAAACCACCCCCCCCCCGTGAGGATTTTTGGCCTTGCATATACATATATTTTACCATAAACAATATCGTTATTCTATGGCTTCCTAGTGAAGTAGCCAGGGCGGCCGTGGGCTGGGTCGTCGATACGGAGCCAGGTTTTATCGGCCTGAGATGGATTGGCGAGGAAGGAGCCGTTACCGCCACGGAGTTTTTTACGATTATTAAACATTAGGGGGGATATTTTTAGCTTAGAGATATTAAAATCATTGTTTACATAAATTGTTTCTAGTTTATCTTTAGACACATAGCTATTTGCTAGTGCGAATATATTATTCATATCTGTCACCTTAGAAGTATCGAAAGTAGAGAGATCAAGACTAGTTAGATTTGGCGTGTTGTAGAACATATAACTCATTTCTGTCACTTGAGAGGTGTCGAAGCTCGACAGATCAAGACTAGCCAGATTGGGCATATTGGCAAACATCCTATTCATTACTGTTACCTGGGAGGTATTAAAGTTAGAAAGGTTGAGACTCACAAGTTTAGATGTAAATGAGAACATAAGGTCCATGTTTGTTACATGAGAAGTGTCGAAACTCGATAGGTTAAGATTAGTGATCTTAGACATACCGTCGAACATGCTTTCCATATTTGTCACCTTGGACGTATTAAAATTAGAGAGATTGAGATCTGCGAGATTAGATAGCTCGGAAAACATATATCTCATGTCCGTCACCTGAGAGGTGTCGAAACTTGATAGATCAAGGCTACTCAGGTCAGGCAAATAGTGGAACATATTACTACTATCAGTATTTAGATATACTTTCTCGGTCCCAGTGTAATAATAAGCAGTATTATCGGTCGGATCTAACCAAAGTTTAATTTCATAATCGGATTCTTCGTCGTCGATATTTACGGCATTCATGGAAGCGGCTGGCGCCACTGAACTTTTCTTAAAGTGCTCGATTAGATTATCAAAGTCTTCTAAGCTTTTTAGCTTTGTATTAAAATCTGAACCTTCGGTCATAATGGCAATTGGTGTGTATGGATTAGAAATTATCGAAACCACCAACTTATTTGTATAACTTCCACTTTCTAGATTCCCAGATAATTTCATACCGATTTTAAAATTAAAACTATCATTACCTGAAGTTTTTGTAGTGGTTCTTAAAAGATTCTCTGGATTATGAAGACTCGGGACCGGCTGATAATCTCCACCAGTAGGGCTTAAAAATCCCCAAGTATTTTCCGAAAAATTCGCAAGTGCTTTACTTGCATCGATAGATTCAATTTTCATACCGTTTGTCGATGCAGTATTGACCAAGGCCGTTTCATTGGTTTCGGTATTTAAGGTCGCAGTATAGCCAGTTTTATTATTCGTATTCACAGTAACTTGGATTGGTAACTCCGAGGTTTGTGAGACTGAATTAATTATCTGATTACCATTAATGTTAAATTGGTCATCCGAAATTGATACGGAAAGATTTGGCTTAAATAAAGCACTAACATTTTTTGAATTAAAATTAATTAATATAAAGGAAAAACATATCACAAGTGGGAGAATCAAATATTTTCCCAACAAAATATTTGGTTTAAAAAGTGATTTTTGGCTCAACATTATTTTATTTTAACATAAGAATAATGTGATTTTTGAATTTTAATAATAAAATTATTATTACAACTTAGTGAAGTAGCCCTTAATGCCTGGAGCGCGACCGATGCGGAGCCATTCCTTACCAGCATCGGCTGGAGTATACATAAAGGAGTTATTACCACCCCTAAGATTTCGACGCTTATCAAAGATTAATTTGCTACCTTCCGCGGTGATATTCGAGACGTCGAAATCATTTTTGGCATAAATATGCTTAAGATTATCCTCGCCTTGCCTAATAGTGTTACTGCTAGGATTCACCCTCTGGAACATTCTACTAACGTTAGTAAGCTTCGGTGTTTTGAAATTGATGATAAAAATATCGACAATCCCCTTCATCTCGGCGAACATGCCTTCCATAGTGGTGACATTTTCGGTATTAAAGTTATCGAGGCGAAGATCAGTAATGCCGTGAACCTGATAGAACATATAGGCCATATCCGTTACCTTACTAGTGTCAAAATTCGAAATATTGAGATTTTTCAATTCATTTGCGCCACTGAACATAGAGTGCATATTGGTAACCTTAGCGGTATTAAAATGACTTAAATCTAGGAGCTTAATTACGGAACAGTCCTTAAACATCTCACCCATATTCTCAACATTTCCGGTGTTAAAATTATCTAGCATAATATTTATCACTTTACTCATACCAGAAAACATTTCTGACATATCAGTGACATTACTGGTGTCGAAATTACTTATCTTTAATACGCCAAGCTTATTAATACCCTTGAACATCCCCTTCATGGTCTTCGCATTTTTTGTATTCATGGCACTTAGATCTAGACCAATAATTTCGTAATTACCGGCAAACATTTCTGACATATCAGTCACGTTTTCCGTATTAAAGCCTGCCATCGAGATATCGGACATTCGGTGGTTATCCCGGAAGATCCCACGCATGTTGGTGACACTCTGAGCGTTGATGTTTTCGGTCCTAATGTTACTATATGACTTTAGACCAGCAAACATATACGACATATCTTTAGCATATTTGGCATCAAAACTATCTAAATCTATAAGGTTAAGCTCAGACAGATCTTTAAAAGTATTTTTACTGTCTTCATGGAAATAGATTTTATCGGCTGTGGTATAGAAAAAGAGATGACGAAGAACTGGATCCCACCAAGCCTTAATTTCGTAGAATGGCTTCGCAGGGTCATTAATATTTACCACGTTAGTACTAGAGGCTGGCAAAGTTGAAGCACGTCGAATTAACTTAATCTTAGTTTTATCGGTAGTAAGCTCACTAAGTTTAGCCTGAAAGTCATCGCCAGTAGTTAGATAGGCGGCAGTTTCGAATGGATTAATTACCGTTGAAAGAACCAGACTACTTCGATAAATTCCAGGCATAAGATCCGTGCTAGCACGGACTACTACCCTGAAATTATTTTCGTTTGGTACTGAATCGGAGGCTTTATTAGTAGCAACAAGAGCTTTTGGCTCTGATTCTTTGGGGATTGGCATATAGTTATTTTGATTCTCCAACTGATAGGCCCAGGTATTTTTTGGGATCCAATCATCATGTGCGATTGGACTCGTGATTGAAGAAATTTTAGTACTAATTGTATTATCGATGTGTTTTAAAGCGGTTTCATCGGAATTAGCGCTAATAGTAGTAGTATAGCCGGCCGGAGCATTCGTTTTTACAGTTAGCTTTGCCCAATTATATCTTTCTGACGTATTAACCACATCAACGCTATAAAAATTATAATCAAACTCATTCCGATCAAAGGTAACACTAAGTGTCGGATCTATAGCGTGACTATTGAACGACAGAATAAAAATATTAATAATTAATAAAATAACTAGATAGATTAGCCCTGAAAATAGAATTTTATTCTCTTTCAAAAATCTAGTTTGGTTCGCAGTTTTAACTAAATTTCTCTCCATACATTTTCATCATAGCATAAGTGGTATAAAAGTGTAGCTTGATTAAAAACAGAGATTATGCGCTAGTAGTTAAAATTAGCGTCCGTGAATGAAGAGATACTTAGCATATTCGCTTGGGCCAATCGTGTAAGAACCGACCACACCCCAACCAGCACGACCATTCATATCAGAAATCGTAATCGTACCGTCAGCATTCACAGAGTCCACGATACCGACGTGACCGTAATAACCGCTATTGGTTTGGAAGATATCGCCAGCTTGTGGGTTGGTACCGCGACTGGTTGGGAAAAGACCAGAAAGTGCATAGCCCCAAGTATTGGCGTTACCGAGACCACCCGGAAGAATATGACTGGAACCCATGGCGGCACGACGTTCCCAGGTATACCAAGTACACCAACCCCATGGCATTGGGTTTCTGGAAGTAGAGTAAGTACGATAAGAAGAAACCGAATAGGACGAGCTGCCAGAATAAGAAGAAGTAGAACGTACGACAGGTGCCACATAATCAGGACGTTCCTTATCTGGTAGTTCACCATTCGGCAGCAAAATAGCCTGGCCTTCAACAAGAGTCTGATCTAGTTCAAGGTTGTTTGAGGTAATAATTTCGTCAGCGGAAGATTTATATTTTTCGGCAATCGAAGCGACAGTTTCACCTGACTTCACAGTATAGACAATACCAGCACGTGATGGAATATACATCGATTCACCAACTTTCGGCACATAGGAGGCCTTAAATTTATTAGACCAACGAATCATATTGATATCAACACCACAGGAAGCGTATTTGGCCGCCAAAGTATCAAGAGTTTCGCCTTCAGCCATCACATGCTTGATTACGCCGACCTTAGAGCAGGCTGCAAGGTTCAAAGTAGTCGGCTTTTCCATTTTTTCGACAGAAGCCTGGCCGGACTGCTGAAGTACGGTGAAGGAGTTATAGTTTACGTTTAGTACATCAGAGGAAGCTAAACTCATAGTGTCAGCGAGCTCAGACACCATATAAAATTCAGAAAGCTGATCGGCCGAAACCGCATAATCTTTTTTAGAAATGGATTCCAGGTTGGGACTGGAGTCTTCGTCGGACTGCTGTTTATCTCTGGAACCAACAAAAGCCACACCAAAAATCAGAACAGATAGAGCAAAGTACGGGAATATCTTGGTGAGGAAGTAATTTAAGCTAAATTGTGATCGTTTTTTCTTTGTCATAATTAGCCGGTCGCTGCCCCCTAAATTTGCACCTTACAGAGTTTCTGTCAGTGGTCGCGAATCTTCTGATTGTGCTCAGCGTCGGTGCTACTATAATACATTAAACCGTCATCACCTGTCAAGAAATAAAGCATAGAGGCTTTCGAGCTATCTGGTTCAGCTACCGCGAGAAGTGCGGCCTTGGAGGGCACGGCAATCGGTCCTGGAGGTAGCCCCGGAAACTTACGAGTATTATAAAGACTATTGACGGCTAAAATATCGGCATTGGTAGCATTAGTACGATCGATGCCAGTAATATCCGCAGCATAAGTCGCAGTCACATCAGACCCCAATGCGATCCCCTGCTTCAAACGATTCTGAAAAACCATCGAGACGCCAGGCATATCTTCGGTACGAGCTTCTTTTTGGATAATTGAAGCGAGAATAATCCCCTCACGCAAAGATAAACCTCTGGCCTTAAATTTTTCTTCAAGTTGATTCGAAACTACGACATCGTTGAATTGATTCAAGATAGTTGTAATGACATTCTCGAGTTTTTCATGGTTGTAAAATTGATAAGTTTCTCCATAGAGATACCCCTCAAGTGCCAACTTTACAGGAATTTCTGGGTTAGAAAGTTTAGTTTCGTCAGCATAGAGACCTTTTAAGACAGGGTTGTCATAGTGCTTAGTGAGGGCCTGGTTAATTTCCTCTTCGGAATAGCCGAGAGTGCGGAACTGATGAATGATGCCAGTTTGTGATTTACCTTTATCGCCAAGCAAGTTTGTGCCTGGTAGGATTGTTAGATTAAAAACATCAGAAGAAACCACACCATTCACTAATTGTTTAGCGATGGCACGAGCTGACATGGTTTTACGAAAACTGTATTTACCGGTTTTTAGTTTGGCGTGAAGATTATTAATGCGAGCATAAAGCTCAAAAGCCAGAGGATTTCTAATTAAATCGGCCTGCTTGAGATTATTCGCGATTTGCTTAACGGACTCACCAGCGCTAATTTCAATAGTTTGGTATTCACAGACGGAGTTTGACTCTTTTTCATTAGATTCAGCGGCGGCCTTGGCGGAATCAAAACGGCAATTAGCCGAAGAGACCGGTTGTAAGGAATACCAATAATACCCACCACCAAATAGCCCCGCAAGAAATAGCAAAATAAAGAATGAGAGTAAGATACGTTTAACTTTTTTCATAGGTTTTTCCGAGCTTTTGGCTGGCCTGGGAGACTCCGAAGATTCAGACTCCGATTTGGTGGGCTCATTAATAATAGATTGAACTTCTGGTGAACCGAGCGTGGAAGCAGGACTAAAGGACGGATTCATCTCGGCGACCGGATTGACTAGCTGGTTAGGAATTTTACTGGCGGCATTTTGGGCGAGCTTAGCGGCATAATGCTCAATAAAATCTTGCAAGATAATACTGGCAGCCTCGGCATCAATTTCACCTTTTTCAAAATTCTTTTTGCGTTTTTTCAGACGTTCCTCAGCTACTACGGAAGTGAGAGATTCGTCTTGGAAATAAATACGAGCGCCTGGCATAGATGCGGCGAGAGTATCGGCAAATTTGCGGGCATAGGCAGACTGAGCAGTTTCATTGCCGTCATTACTGCGAGGTAAACCCACAACAAAGAAATTCGTATCATTCAGCCTAGCGATACGGAGAATTTCCGGAATTTCCTGGCCATTCACCAAGACATAGCCATTCGGAATAGCGATACGAACAGAGGTGTCCGCTTTTGCTACGCCGATACGCTTGGTGCCCACATCTAAACCAATAATGCGCATTAGTTCTCTACCGTAATCTTAATTGATACTTTATTAGCGTCGTTTGGAATTTGACGAACCCATGGGAAGGAAGTATTCACTTCAACATCAGAAACGCCGTTAATTGACTTAATCAAGGTAGTGACTTCACCGACTTTTTTGCCAAGAGACTTTTCGAGAACGAGTTGCTCGGTGACTTCTGGACCAGTCTTCAGAGTAGCTTTAATTTTGGCAGTTGCAGCATTATTATTATTTTGGAATTTTTCAATGAAAACATTGCCAGTTTCGTAAATTTTTTGATCGTTACCTAGACGAGTAGAGACTACAGATTTAACATACTCTTCAATTGCCGCCTTATCGACATAATTTACGCTGTAGGTAGTTTTGGCCGTGAGCTTAGCCTTGCCATTCTCAGTCGGCTGATCGACGGCAGGGCTGGAAGTCGGGTCGGCGGTAACTTTTTTGTAGCTATCTTCAATCTTAATATCGTCAGAAGGTACTTTTTCGAATAATTCCTCTTTTACACCATCAGCTTCGGTCAATTTTTCCTTAGCCTTGGTAATATCAGAAGCGGTGACAATTTTTTGAATCTTATCGGTACCACCTTTAAATGCGGAATTGGCATAACCTTCAACTCCAGCTACGGAAGATTGCCAGCCGGAGCTAACAGCTTCAATATTATATTTAGCACCACCTTCGATGGCGGTAGCTTTCACGGTTTTAGCCACCTGACATTTACCACTGTGGCGACCGGCGTCACAATTCGAGATTGAGCCATCCCAAGAAATTTTTACCTCTTGGTTGGTTAAGAAATTGAGATTGCGGTAGGCAAAGGCGGAACCTTGAGGAACAGTCGCAACATCTGGCCTAGAAGCCGTAGCCGTAGTAGTCGACATATCGAAGGTAGCGATGAGACGTAATTCACCCGTGGCCTTATCACCAACGTTCTTCTCACCAGTAGCTTCAAATTCAACCTCAGAGTTTTTCTCTAGACTAGCAGTTTCGAGGAAGAATTTACCATCTTTCGAGGCGGCTTGCTTGGCATCAGTGACAAAAGAAACATTTTCGGAGAAATTCTCGGCGATGGTTTTAATTTTGACAGAAATCTTGGCAGCAGGTGCTAAGATAAAGGCCCAAACAAAACTTCCAATCAAAAGAACCGCGGCCACTACACCGATAATAATACGATTTTTCAATGAATCGAGAGTGAGAATCTTTTTTGGCTGATCATCAGCATCCTCATCATCGCCAGTTTTCACAACTTCTTCGGAATCGAGATTAATAGTTGAATTCTTGGCCAAAGTTGAGGTGGAGCCAACACGGGAAGCAGCAGCTTCATTAGCAGTGCGGACACGAGAAACACTACTGGACGGAGCGGCCTTTTCATTAATTTCAATTTCATCACTCGGGCTTACTTTCTTAGCCTTAGCTGGATATTCAAGATCCGCTTCATTAAATTCAGAAGGCAAGGTCGGGCGCGAGCTTAAATTCTTCGCAAAAGGTAGACTAGAAAGCGCGGCCATTTTCATAAGGGTCGGATCAGTAGTGACCACCACGATGGCTTTGTCATGCATTTTTGCAGTACGAGCGATTAGTTTAAGGTTAATAGAGCTGCGCAAAACGTTCAACTTTTTCGGTGGAACAAGTGCAATAATTTTCTGTTTGGAAGCTTTGATATGGTTGATAATGTCAGTAATATCATCCTCGGGCTCGATGTAAAAAGTGTCCTTATTCATACATCGATTTTAACATATATTTGCACTGAACCAATAAGTTTATGCTAAAATAAGCTTAATGAGTATCTTTGATTTTATTAAAAAAGGACCGGGCGCACAGACAGGCGCGAATGGCACTGGTGGTGCCGTGGCTGGTGCGGAAAGTGCGGAAATTTTAGCCAATCTCGTACTAAATACGATTGATAGTGGCGTAATTATTGTGTTGCCAACTGGAGTAATTGAATACATCAATCCAGCAGCAGTAAGTTTACTAGGTGGACAGATGGCGCAAAATTTCTTGGGGGCCAAATTAGAAGATATTTTGAAACTTGAAAATGGCCAAGGTGTAGCGATTCCAGCGCAAAACAACCTAGTTTTTTATGCGGTAAATAATGGCCAAAATTATACTACACGGGAATATTTCTTAGTCAATCTACAGGGACAGAAAAAACCAGTTGCCTTTAAAATTATTACCGCGCACTCGCCAAAAAATGAACGCATCGTGACTTTTTATGATATCACTTCGGAGCTTGAGGCCGAGAGCGAGCAGACCGAGTTTATTTCGACAGCTTCTCATGAAATGCGCACACCAGTAGCGTCGATTGAGGGGTATCTGGGATTGGCTTTAAATCCAAAAACCGCCACGATTGACGAGCGCGCGAAAAAATATTTGGAAGAGGCGCATAAATCTTCTCAACATCTCGGTAAATTATTCAGAGATCTATTAGATGTGACAAAACTTGATGATAAAAGAATCAAGGCGCACCTCCTGCCTATTGAGGTAACCTCGACAGTGCGTTCGATTGCGGAAGGTCAAATTCCGAAGATGAGTGAGAAAAATATTCATTTTACTTTTGGTTCTTCCTCTTCCGCCAATATGAACGGCGGACGCGTGATTAATCAAGAGGTTTTTGCGGCGGTCGATGTAGATTTTCTGCGTGAGATTATTAATAATTTGATCGAAAACGCGATTAAATATACCAATAACGGGGGTGGAATTTGGGTAAATGTGCGCGGCGATGGCGACCGTGTCTTAATCAATGTGACTGATACCGGTATTGGCATTTCTCCAGAAGACAGCAAACATGTTTTTCAGAAATTTTATCGTGCGGATAATTCGGAAACTCGCACCATCGGCGGCACTGGCCTTGGTCTTTATATTGTGAAGGAACGCGTGGAAGCGATGAGCGGTTCGACTTGGGTGGAAAGCACCTTCGGTGAAGGCTCGACTTTCTACGTGGCCTTCCCTCGTCTTACCTACGAGGAATATCTCCGTCGCAAACAAATCGAAGCCAATACTCAGGCAATGACGCCACAAAATTCCGTTGCTTCTAATCCTGCTGTTTCTGCTTCTAATGAGAATCAAACCCCGACGCCAATGCAGTTTTCGACCGAGATGACCACACCAAGCCAAGCAGCAGTGCCAGTATCGACAACAATGAATACACCGGTTCAAACTGAAGCGCCTATGCAAGCACAAACAGCGTCGGCTATGCCAATTCAGGCACCAGCACCAGTTACGACTGAGGCAACCGCACCATCTGTACCTGTAGCTCCAACTGAGCCAGCCGCATTATCTGCACCTACAGCTCCGATGGCTCCTGCGACACCAGTTATGCCAGCTACGTCAACTACGCAATCTAATCCATTTCTACAGAACAGTACTACCCCAGCTCAAAACACACCAGCTTCGCCAACCACACCAAATACGCAAAACATACCAACCGCGCCAATTAATCCCGCCCCGACTCCAGCTGCAACAGCCAATCCAGTCTCGGCTCCGATTACACCGGCCAATCCTGCCCCGACTCCAGCTGCACCTACTAATCTAACGATGCCTACCCCATCAATTACGCCAACTAACCCAAACATCTTAAATAAGTAAGGAGAGAAGATGACAAAAATTTTATTAGTTGAAGACGACCAAAGCTTACGCGAGATTTACGGAATTAGATTAACGGCGGAAGGTTACGAAATTGCTTCCGCGGGTGACGGCGAAGCGGCTCTTGCCCTAGCAGTAAAAGAACGCCCAGACTTGATTATTTCCGACGTGATGATGCCAAAAATTTCAGGCTTTGATATGCTCGATATTTTGCGTTCGACGCCAGAAACCGCCAATATTAAGGTAATTATGATGACCGCACTTTCAGCGGATGATCAAAAAGCCCGTGGTGAATCGCTTGGGGCGGACCGTTTCCTCGTAAAGTCGCAAGTAGGAATTGAAGACGTAGTGAATGCCGTTCATGAAGTCTTAAATGATGCAAATGGTGCGCCAGCTACCGTAGCAACTGCTCCGACTACAGATAATATGATGACTCAATTCGCGGCTACGCCAGCACAAACTCCAGTCGCAACACCAACACAATCAGTCTCGCCGGCCGAAACTGCAATGCAGACACAAGCTCCGATACAGTCTATCTCATCAGCGCAACCAGCCGTGCCAGCTCAACCTTTTGTATCTACACAATCAGCTACGCAAGCTCAACCGATCACTCCGACACAGCCAGCCACCCAAGCTCAGCCAGTTCAAACTCAACCCGTCGCACCAGTCCAGACACCAATCAATAACCCTAACCCATTTTTAGGTAATGTATAGATTAAATAAATTTTTAGCCGAACAAACTGGCGTCTCGCGTCGCGAAGCCGATAATCTCATCGTGGCCGGTCGCGTAAAAATCAACCAGGAAGTTGCCATTTTAGGCCGTCGATTCGATGAAACGCGCGATGAGGTCTTTTTGGATGGCCAAAAAATTGAAGAACAAAAAGGCTTTACTTATTTAATCCTAAATAAGCCCGTAGGTTATGTTTGCTCCAAGAAACGCCAGGGTGAGACGCCGACCCTTTTTGAGCTTTTGCCCGAAAAATATCAAAATCTAAAAACCGTGGGGAGACTTGATAAGGACAGTTCAGGGTTAATTTTATTAACCAACGACGGCGATTTTGCTTTCTCGATGACTCATCCGAAATTTTTCAAAATCAAAAGCTACATCGTAAGACTGAATCGCCCACTCGCACCGCTACATCAGCAAATGATTTCCGATATGGGCATCGATTTACCAGATGGTAAAAGCAAATTGTTTCTTAAAAAGGAGGAGTCTGATCCGAGTGGTTGCACCTTCCTAGTAGAAATGAGTGAAGGTAGAAATCGTCAAATCCGCCGCACTTTCCTGGCGGTGGGATACAAAGTAGCGAAGTTGCACCGCATTGAATTTGGGCGATATACGCTAGAAAACTTAAAAACTGGTGAATTTAAAGAGGTGGAGAAAAGATGAAAGTATTAATTATTGGTAAAAATATTAAAAACGTTTACCTTTCTCTCGACGCGAAAAATTTTGAACTAGACAAAAACCAGAATGCGCACCTCGATTTAGCTTACGATGGTGGCGAAAAATATTATAATGATCGCTTCAGTATTATGACCGGGCAGAAGCTGGCCGATGAGGTAATTTCGAATTTTCGTATCGAGACGGAGACGGCTTTTAGTCCGGAAAACCCCGAAACCTGTGACGATTTTCAATATATTTTGCTTTCGAAAAATAATTATATTAATTTGGCACCAGAATTTGTTAAACAATGTGACTTTAATGGCAAAATTTTAGAAAAACGCACAGCCAAATTCGACTATATTTATATCGATTGGTCGGCGGAATTAAATAACGTGCAAATTAAGGCGATTTTGGATTATTTAGAGTCACATCCAAAGACTAAGCTAGCTTGGTGTTTTGATCGCTCGGAGCTGCCAAAATTATTAAATGCACCAGATTTAAGCAAGACCAACTTGACGACTTTTTATCGTCTCTTGCAGCGAGCGGAGATTGTATTCGTGATGGGCGAAAAATCGCAAATGATGCGAGTGAAACAAATTTTAGGTACACTTTCGATTTTGAAGCTAATCTATGTAACAGAAAACCAAATCCTGGCTGGCGTTTTCAAAGAAGATTTTCAAAATAAAGACCTGAAGGTAACACGCGATGTAGCGGCGACGATTATTGCGGGCACAATTTTCTCGGCCCTAATTACAGACTGGAATTTACAGCGCGCTCTGATGCTTTCGAAAATTAATGTAGAAAATTCAAAGGCCAATAAAACTCTAAAGATTAATCAATTATCTGATAAGCTGCGTGAAGCCTTAGCGATCAGATGAATTACGGAAGCTCTAATTATTAGACAAACTATGTGAAGCCTTGGCCATTAGATAAAATAACCTACTGAATAAGCTCCGATTGTTAGAAAAATCCCTAGTCTGACTAGGGATTTTTAAAATACCGCAATGCTTAAGCTAAAGAGCGGGTTTTACTTGAGAAACTCACGGAGGTAAACACCGGTAGGGGTTTGATCATTTTTGGCGATCTCTTCTGGCGTACCCTCGGCGATAATTTGACCACCATGTTGCCCACCTTCTGGACCCATATCGATAATCCAGTCGGCGCTTTTAATCACATGTAAATTATGTTCGATAATAACCATGGTATTACCGCCGGCAACCAAGCGATCTAGGATTTTCAAGAGGCGATTCACGTCATCGGTATGTAGACCGGTGGTTGGCTCATCCAAAATATAAAGGGTCTTACCGGTCGAACGACGAGAAAGTTCGGTGGCAATTTTAATACGCTGAGCTTCACCACCCGAGAAGGTAGTGGCAGATTGACCAAGACGAATATAACCGAGGCCAACTTCCTGAATAGTCTTCAGCTTATTAGCAATAGCAGGAATATTTTCGAAGAACTCCACCGCCTCGTCGATGGTCATGTTAAGAACATCAGAAATATCTTTACCCTTGTATTTTACCTCGAGCGCTTCACGGTTATAACGTTTACCATGACAGGTCGGACAAGTCACATAAACATCTGGCAAGAAGTGCATTTCAATCTTATTCACACCATCACCTTGACAGGTTTCACAGCGACCACCCTTGACATTAAAGGAGAAACGACCGGCCTTATAGCCGCGAATTTCCGCTTCTGGTTGAGCGGCAAAAAGTTCACGAATAGCCGTAAAGACACCCGTATAGGTGGCTGGATTCGAGCGTGGCGTACGACCGATTGGACTCTGATCGATCACGATACATTTATCTAAATTATCGATACCATCGATACGTTCATGTTCACCAGCCACGGTTTGAGCACGATGAAGACGGGCGAGTAATTCGTTAGCTAAGATTTCATTAACTAGAGTGGACTTACCAGAGCCAGAAACACCGGAAACCACCGTCATGACCCCGAGCGGGAATTTAACCGTGAGATTTTTTAGGTTATTTTCCCTTGCGCCTACTACAGTGAGGTATTGGTTAAGTTTTGGCTTACGACGGGTTTTCGGTACAGGAATTTTCTTGGCACCGGATAAATATTTACCAGTGAGTGAATCCGAGTCATTCGCAATTTCCTCTGGCGTACCAGCGGAAATCACCTGACCACCGCGCGCGCCAGCCCCAGGACCAATATCAACCAAATAATCTGCACTCATCATAGTATCTTCATCATGTTCGACCACCAGTACGGTATTTCTCAGGTCACGCAGATGCCTCAAGGTTGCGATTAATTTATCATTATCACGTTGATGTAGACCAATGGATGGCTCATCGAGCACATACAACACCCCCTGGAGACCAGAGCCGATTTGGGTAGCCAAGCGAATGCGTTGGGCTTCTCCACCCGAAAGAGTATTGGCGGCACGACTAAGCTCAAGATAGCCTAAACCCACGTCCTGCATAAATTTGACACGCTCACGAATCACTTTGAGGATTGGGCGCGCAATTAAGGCCTCTGCCTCGGTAAATTCAAGATCCTGCGATAAAACATCCAGCATAGCATCAACGTCTAAATTACAAAAATCATTAATATTTAGACCGTGAATAGTCACAGCGAGCACGACGGGCTTTAACCTAGCTCCGTGACAAGTTTGACATTCATGTACGCGCATGAAGCGCTCGATGTCCTTGCGCATAAAATCCGAGTCAGTTTCCTTGTGGCGACGTTCAAGAGTCGGAATCACGCCTTCGTAGATTGACTCGTAGGTCGCACCATCCTTAAACTTGCCGGAGCCAGAAATTTTGACTTCGTATTTTTCGTTACCAGTGCCATAGAGGATTAAATGTTTCTGCTCTTCCGTCAGTTCGCGAATCGGTACGTGAATCGAAAAACCATGACGTGCAGCCACCGCGGAGAGACGTTTGAGCCACCAAGAGTCACTTTGTACGCGATTAAATGGACGGATACCACCTTCGGCGATGGTGAGATTTTGATTAAATACGAGATTCGGGTCGATTTCCATGCGCGTACCAAGACCAGTACAGGTCGGACAGGCGCCTTGTGGAGCATTGAAGGAAAATAAACGCGGTTCGAGCTCTGGAATCAATTCATCTGGGTGAACTGGGCAGGCGTAACGTTGAGAATAAGTAAGAACTTCAGTATTAGACTTACCGAGATTCTTCCCTTCAATGGTGGAAGAATTGTCATTAATCTTAAGAAGCATAATTAGGCCCTGGCCAAGCTCGAGAGCCTGCTCAATGGAACTAGAAATACGAGAATAAAGTTCTGGGTTCAAAATAAAGCGATCGACTACTAGTTCAATATCGTGACGTTCCTGTTTTTCAAGAGTCGGGAATTCATCCAAGGCGTAAACCACACCATCCACGCGCACACGAGAGAAACCTTTTTGGAGGTATTGTTCGGAGATATGGAGAAATTCACCTTTTTTCTGCTGAACGATTGGCGCCAGTAGCATCAATTTTGAACCAATCGGAAGCTTCATAACTTCGTTGACGATATCTTCCACGGAACGCTTAGAAACTTCGCGGTGACAAATCGGACAATGCGGCACACCGACACGCGCAAAAAGTAGACGCAAGTAATCGTAAACTTCCGTGACGGTAGCGACAGTGGAACGAGGGTTTCTGGAAGTAGACTTTTGATCAATAGAGATGGCTGGCGAAAGTCCAGTGATAGTGTCAAAGTCCGGCTTATCCATCACGCCGAGGAACATACGTGCATAAGAGGAGAGCGACTCGACATAACGACGCTGGCCTTCAGCGTAAATCGTGTCGAAGGCGAGGCTAGATTTACCAGAACCAGAAAGCCCGGTAATCACCACGAGTTTATCGCGTGGAATATCGAGGTCGATATTTTTGAGATTATTCTGCCTAGCACCACGAATCTTGATGTAATTGTCTGGATTATCCTTCAGAAGCGCCTTACCGCCCGGAGAGAGTAGACCCTTATTTTTTGTTAGTTCTTCCACGTTTTTAGTCCCATTTACCATACTTAAATCAATTAGGTATTATAACAAAAAATTAGCGTTTTGACGAGATGTGAGGGGTTTACGATCTAAGCGTAAAATAACCTGGAGCTCCTGGACGATCAATACGGAGAGCTTCAAGCCCAACATTATTTGGAGTAGATGAAGACCAGCCATTGTTTCCCACTAAATTCACACGATTAGCAAATATTAGCATATTCCTAGGCGCACTGGTTCCAGCAGCAATAGCTCGAGAAGTATCCCAGTCACCTGAAGTATAGATTCTAGTCAGTCGATTATCTGTAGTAAAGCTAGCGAACATATACCCAAAATTTTCCACCTTTGGTGTAGTGAATGATCTTAAATCTAGTTCTGTTAGATTATCGTCCATTGAAAACATACTAGACATGTCGGTAACGTTTGCTGTATTAAAATTGGAGAGATTGATAGTTTTTAGTGCTGTCATTTGATAGAACATTGACCCCATATTTGTCACCTTGTCGGTTCTAAAATGACTAAGGTCTAGATGTTCAATTTTTCGCAACAGCGAGAACATACCAGACATATTTTCGACATTTTTAGTATTAAAGCTACTAATATCTAAAGACGCTAAGTTGGTCATACCATTAAACATAGAGCGCATATCCGTCACATTCGAGGTATCAAAATTGGAGAGATTGAGGGTGGTGAGGTTAGTCATATTAAAAAACATACCACCCATAATCGTCACCTGAGAGGTATTAAAATTAGAGAGATCAAGGGTGGTGAGACTAGACATACCATAAAACATAGAGCCCATATCCGTCACCTTCGAGGTATCAAAATTTGAAAAATTAAAAGCAGTGAGGTTAGTCATGTTAAAAAACATGCCGCCCATATTCGTCACATTAGAGGTATTAAAGTTGGAAAGATTAAGGGTAGTGAGATTACGCATACCATTAAACATATGGCTCATATTCGTCACCCTCGAGGTATCGAACTTAGAGAGATCTAGTTCTAAAATATTTTTTATTTTTTGCTCACTATCCCCTGAAAAGAACATCATGCTACTATTAGTATTTAAATAAACCTTTTCTGGTTCAGCATGATAATAGGCTGTCTTATCTGTCGGATCT